>DDBL01000124.1 GCA_002333425.1 Leptospiraceae bacterium UBA2033 | reverse complement strand
CTTAACTTGACAGCATTGGACATCGCTTGGCGGTCGTGGCGTTAGCGGGTGGAAAATCGGGAATGACACCTTTACAAATTCTCAAATGATATTACCTATTACGTCGAATTCACGTTATTTTAAGAAAGCGGGGATTTTGTAAATGTAAATGCATTTAGTCGCAGAGAACGCAAAGAGCACTGATACATTTGAATAAGCTCAGTGCAACTTATTTTGACTCCCATCTTTGCGTGACCTCTTATTTATATGACATTGCCAGCCTAACTTTATCCAACACCTTTGTAGTAATATCATCATTATGCGCGTGCGAGAAAAATCCAACTTCGTAGCCAGAGGGAGCTAGATAGACTCCTTCTTTTAAAAGAGAATGAAATAGTTTAGCAAAACCTTCTTTGTGACCATCTGGAATTTGTTCAATTGTGCGAATTGGATGATCCGTTTTTTGATGTGCCCAGAAGATTGAGGTAAATGTGGATATATCCCAATTTGCATTTCCCTTTTCGTTAAGGATAGATTTTAGCTCATCTGTAAATTTTTTTGTTCTAATTGTTAGATCAGCATAGAGATTATCGCGTTTCATTTTCTTTAAAACGGCAAGTCCCGCTCTCATGCCGATTGGATTTCCGCTTAACGTTCCTGCTTGGTAGACAGGTCCTGCGGGTGCGACTAAGTCCATTAGTTCTTTTCTGCCTGCATAAGCACCAACTGGAAATCCGCCGCCGATAATTTTACCATAAGTTACTAAGTCCGGTTTGAAATCAAAGTGTTCTGCCATACCTAACATTCCCACTCTAAATCCAGAAATCACTTCATCGAACAAAACAAGAGTTCCATGAGACCGGGCAATGTTACAAATTTTTTCGATGTATTCTTTTCTTTGGATAAGCAAACCGTAATTAGCCGGAAGTGGTTCAATTATCAGACAAGAAATAGATTTTCCATGTTCTGCAAAAAGTTTTTCAACGGCATTTTCATCATCGAGAGGCAAAACAAGAGTATCCTGTAATTGGTGTTTGCCAATCCCAGCGCTGTCAGAGCTTGCTTCTCCGGCTAATCCTGAGCCAGATTTTACGAGTAGGGCGTCAGAGTGACCATGATAACATCCATCAAATTTTAATATTTTATCTCTGCCTGTAGCCGCTCTGGCAACTCGAAGTGCTGACATCACTGCTTCTGTTCCAGAGGATACAAAACGAATTTTTTCTACCCAAGGAATTTCATTTACTATGAATTCAGCAAGCTCTAAAGAGTAAGGTTCGCAAGCGCCAAACGTCCAAGCAAGCCCAATGGTTTCTTTGACTACTTCTTCTATTTCGGGCTCTCTGTGTCCGAGTATTAAAGGACCAAAACTCAAACAAAAGTCCACATACTCCTTGTTATCCGTATCGTATAGATATGCGCCTTCAGCTCGTTTAAAAAAAACAGGATTTCCGCCTACACTGCGAAAAGATCTAACGGGAGAATGTACTCCGCCTGGAGCGACTTTTTTTGCTCGTTCAAATAATTCTTCTTGTGTCATTTATATTTCCTTGTGGGTAATTACTTTTAGTTTTTCGTTTGATAGTAGTATAGTTGCAATGCTTCCGGCTGGAAAAGAGTATACTCTTTCGGCTAACGCATCAATGGAAATTCCACCATTCATTTCTGATATAATTTGGCAGGAGTTACTAACTGTAAAATCAGTAAGTTTGAAATTTTTTCTTGCTTTGTGGCTAAGTTCCCTTGCGTAGACTCGAAAGAAATTTGCAGACTTAGAAAAACTCCCATCTTCTTCTTTGTTTTTACAAGACGCATACCAACCAGTAGACCCCGCACCAGTATAGAGTAAAAGTCCTGAGCTTTTCTGTTCTTCTTTTGCGTTTTGATGTAAAATAACATACCTGCTTGTTAAGTCCGGGTTTGTGTTTCGGATAGAAATTTCACTCACTGCGTTTACTGTATTTATTTTTCTTCCGTCTGGGTATTCGATTTGAACAGAAATTAGTGACCAACTTTCTTCTGTAGTGTTCTCCCAGTTTTGTGTTATGGTTTGTTTTAATGTTAATGGATTAAAAGAAAGTAAAGCTCCAAGGGATGTTTGTATATCGGAGTTACACCCGAGTATGCGATTGTTCTCACAATGATGGGCGACATAGGTAAAATGGTTATCTCCACCTAGTGCTACGATTACTCCAAACTTACTTAAATCCAATTTGTCTAATTCATCTCGAAATATAAATTTCCCGTCTGGGAAAACTTCTCGTTGTAAGATTTCTCTACTTTCTAATTGTCTCAAATGAGAACTGTGAATTTTGTCGAAACTATCATTTTGAATCAAGCAGATTTTTTTGTAAAAATCTAAATCTTGATAGGTATCAATGTCTAATTCGTATTTAGTTTTTTTCATTACAATTAATGCTTGATTCATAATAATTATGTGCTATAATCGCCTGAGTTTTGCCAATAATAATATTGTAAAAATTACTTTAATCTTATTTAAACATACAAGGGGTTTTTTGATGGAATCAGTAACTAATGATAATCTAGAGGACTTAAAAAAAAGAATTAGCAAATTAGAATTTGAAAACTCAACTTTAAAAGACGAACTCCTAGCAGTTCAAAATTCTCTTTATTTACAGCATACCATTGCAAAACTTCACTACTCAGTGACTTTAAATCGAGAAGAAATCAAAAGCAAAGAGCTGACTTCAGGGATTAATGAAAAACAAGGATCCCTATTCGAAATCAAAAATCAAATTCGAAAATATGCACCGATACTTGGTTTGGATCCTGATGGGATTCGTATCATAGTCACAGAGGCAATTCAAAATATCATTGAGCACGGTTACGGTCCATATGCCGAAATTGCTTTAGAAATTAACAACTTAGCTTCCAATCCTTACTTCAAAATTTCTTTTAAACACGAAATGGAACCGGGTAGAGCCTACACACTTGCCCAAATAGAGGAAAATGCCAAAAAAGGAGATATTACCTCTGAGTCTTTTGATTGGGATAATCCGCGCGGGCGTGGTGAATTTATGATGAAAGAACTATCCGATGAGAGGCAAATCATAAACGGTGTTGAGTATGATGAAACCGGACGAAAGATACATTACTTTAAACGAATTTTAATTAATTATAAAAATCCAAAAGGTGAAAGAGTTGAGACATCCTTTGATGAAATTCGAGAAGAAATTGATCGATTGGATAAAGAAGAAGTTGTTTGTTATTTTCACATTGACCACAAAAAAAGCGAACTTGATTCTATTACTGTTATCACAAGTTCAGAGAAAGATGCTTCAGTAAAACAAATTATGCATGAAGCAGGATTTCAACTAACGCATAAAGATAATTATTCTAAAACTTCTTTTTGTACGTTTAAGCCGAATCGAGATGTAACGGTTGAAGAAATTAAAGAATTGTTTGCAAGTGTTCGTAAAACTGTAACTGCCGAAGTTCAACATAAACTTAAAAAATAAGATAGATTTATTGATTATTTATTAGCTAAACTCATTTCAGGCTTGTTTTTATTGGTTAAAAAAGTATGAATTTGCAAAAATATCAAAAAAAACAGGCTTTTTTAAATAATTTATCAAAAATTTTCTACTCTAGCCGATTGTATTAGCAAAACAGAGACTTTTAAGTCTCAATTATAAGGACATAGAATATGGCTGCAATTGGAAAAGCAACACCGATCAAAAAATCACAAATCATTCAAGAACTTTCTCAAAGTTTAGAAATCTCTAAAAAAGATGTAAATGCTTTTTTAGATTCGTTCGTAGAACTTGCTTATAAAGAAACTAAGAAAAACGGCGCATTCATCATTCCTGGCGTTGGTAAATTAATTTTGAAAAAAACCAAAAAGAGAAAAGGAAGAAATCCAGCAACTGGACAAGAAATTGAAATNNTAGATACTGATTTGGCTCTATTCCCTTTTAAACCGCTTGAGGATCATTTCTTTGGACATTTAATTGGGAATGTTTGGAAGGTTACCAACGGTGATTTAGATAAATTAAATCGCGCCATTCATTCTAGTCTGTTAGGAGAATTACAGCACTATACTTGCACACCGAAAGGGGACAAGATAGTGCTTATGAATATTTATCCAAACCAATTTAGAAAGTATTTGGAATTGAAACAATATGATAAACTTTATTCTGAGTTTACTAAACTAATCACTGAAAAAGTTCCAAGCACAATTCCTAGACTGGATGTTGCTTTTGATTTGTTAGAGTGGATATTTACAGGTTTTCCCGAAAAAGAGGAAGTAGCCCGTCAAATGTTGTTCATTATAGCTAACAAACAAATTTCCTTCTCCGAAGAATTTTGGTTGAAATTAAGAGAGGAGTATTATAATGCTTCTCACCTTAGTTAATGCTATCGGAGTCAAGCAATGCCATCAACAAACTCAGAACAAATTCAAATTCTAAACCAAATCACTAAACTAATAGATGATAAGGTAACGAAATACAAAAAAGAAATGAAAACTATGCCAACAGCAAGATTTTATTCTGAGAAAAAAATTATTTTAGATACAATTGATAATGCCATTAAATTGGCAGAGTCAATTAAACCACCACCACCAGGTATTAAAGCAGCTATAACAGACTTTAAAAAAGTCGCAAAAGACATATCAGGGTTACGCGCATATTAGTTCTAGTTCTTGGCGCCTCTGGACTAATTGGTTCTAGTTTATTGCAGTTGCTAATAGAAGATCCTTCTATAGTGGGGATTACCATATTTGTCCGCAAAAAATTTCCTTTCGACAATCCTAAGTTAAAACAAGTTGTTGTGGATTTTGACAAATTAGAATCCTACTTAGAACATTTCAAAGTCGATCATGTGTTCTGTTGTTTGGGAACTACCATTCGTGTTGCTGGTTCAAAAGAAGCATTTACAAAAGTAGATTTTACTTATGTAGTTCGCTCGGCTGAAATCGCAAAAACACAAGGAGTAAAAAGTTTCTCTGTTATTAGTTCTATGGGAGCTAACGCTTTTTCAGGAATTTTTTATAACCAAGTGAAAGGCAAAATGGAAAATGAATTACAAAAAATTGGATTTGATACACTTCAAATTTTTAGACCATCTTTACTTCTAGGACAAAGAAAAGAGGTTAGGCGTGGTGAAAAAGTAGGAGAGTATTTGTCGAAAGTTTTCTCTTTTGCTTTTGTAAAAGGTATTAAAAAATACAAACCAATTCAAGCTAGTCTTGTCGCCAAATCTATGTTAGACTACGCAAAAGACAAAACATTAGGTTTTCAAATAATCGAATCAGATAAGATGAATATACTCAAGCCAAAGTG
>DDBL01000106.1 GCA_002333425.1 Leptospiraceae bacterium UBA2033 | reverse complement strand
AGAAAAATAAAAATCATTTTTCTTTCTATTCCACCAACAAAAAATGCAAGTTTAAATGCGGTTACACCTGTGTTAAATGCAAGTATTCAAAACTTGTCTAGAGAATATAATTTTATTTATTTAGATTTATGGAAACAAATGAGACATCCTGATTTACCAGTTATCAGAGAGGAATACATTCGTTATGCGGAAATGGGCAAAATGGATAAAATTCATTTCAATGAAAAAGGATATGAGGTCATTGGACAACTCGTACGACCTTTATTAAAATAATTTCTATGTTAATTTTTATTTCGTCCTCCGGGAATCCTTTAGCATTCAAAAAGGAATTATCCACTTATTTTCCTGAAGCCCAGTATAGATATTCTACGTCCATTCACAATTTGTTTGGACATTATTATGATGCCTCTCTTGTCTCTAGAGAAAATTTAGTAAAACTGAGAGAAGAGTTGGAAATTCTTAAAACAGATGTAATCTATGTAGACAAACTATTAGAAAGAGGCAACAAATCCTTATTTACTTTTGATATGGACTCAACTCTAATCAAAGAAGAAGTAATAGATGAACTTGCCAGAAAAAAAGGTGTATTTGAATTAGTGTCGCAAGTCACACGAGACGCGATGGAAGGGAATTTGGATTTTGATTCAGCTCTTCGTAAACGATGTAGTTATTTGGACGGACTTAGCGAAATTGTTTTCCAAGAAATTTTTGAGGGTCTTACGCCTAACGATGGTGTTGAGCAAGTTTTGCCTTTAATTCAGAAAGAAAATGGGATCATCGCTATTTTCAGTGGCGGATTTGTTCCTGTGATAGAAAAATTTGCTAAGAAGTTTGCGATTGATTTATATTTTGCAAATACTTTAGAAATGACCAATGGATTTACTACTGGAAAGGTTTTGGGTAATATTGTAAATAAAAATCGAAAGAGAGATTTACTTATCGAACACAGAGAAACAAATAAAATTCCTGTAGCGCAAACTGTTGCAGTTGGTGATGGATCAAATGATTCCCTCATGTTAAACGAAGCTGGAATTGGAATCGGTTTTCACGCTAAGTCCGGCTTAAAAAAAGAAATACTAAATTGGGTAGACTACCATTCCATGTTATCTTTATTATTTTTATTTGACTTACGTGACTAAAATATTTTTCATCAGAAGGATTCCCTTCTGGGAGGCGAAATTTGAATGTAATTATAAAATTTTTAATGTTGTTTTTAATTTTTTACGGATGTTCTTCTATCACGAATTTGAGGGGCGTTTCTTCCAAAATGGAGAGACCAGAAGTTGTATTTGAAACTCCACTAGCACCAGAAGTTCCTCTTTTATTTGACGAGAAGGACTATAAATCCAGAAAATCTGCCAAGAAAAAACCCTTTTTCACATTTGCTCCTATTTTATTTCCAGCAGGTTTCAACAATGAGCTAATCGCTGTTTTCCACCAAGAGAATCGTTTGTTCTGGCAAAATACAGATTCCAAAGAAGTAAAAATTCCAATTGATGCATGGAAAAGCCAAGAAAATCTCAGGAAGGAATTTTTAGAGCAAGATATTGATTCATTTATCAATACCGATCTTGGTTTTGATGGAGAAAATCTAAGAGTAAGACAAACTTTTATTGATCCAGTGAACCAGAAAGAATATGGTTCAATTGAATTTGAAATGGCGGTTATTTTTCCTGGACAACCAGATACAAAATCAAAGTTAGAACTATTTAAAAATGATAATAAATACAAAGTTTTAGAAGAAATCAAAGTTCCAATTCTCAAATTTGTAAAACGACCTGACAAAAATCTACAACTAGCACTTTTACGTTCAACTGTTTCTGCCCATCTAAATGTCACATCCTCTTCGAGTGATACTTTATTTTATCTGGATGGAAAAGAAATAGGGAAACTCCCGATTAGGCGCATGATGGTTCCAGACGGACCACATCAAATTTCCTATAAAAAGCCAGGACTTGCTGCGGTTAATAAAAAAATCCTCACTAGATCAGGAGAGGAAGTAAACCTAATACACGAATGGGAAGATGACCTCAGTGTAGGTTCCCTTAAACTATTTAGTTTCCCACGTGGATTGAAGGTTACGTGGAATAAAGAAATGAAAGGGGAAACTCCGTTTTACCTCTATGGAATTAATCCAGGCAAATATAAAATGGAATTTTCTAAGTTTCATGAATCAAAACAAATTAATATACCGATTAGAGAGTTTGATGTGGAAGTTGATACGAAAAATACATCCGCACTTGTTTTCCCTTTGGAGTTATATGATTCTTTTTCTGCAACTGCAGTTGATTTGTGGCAACCAGTACAAGGTGGGGTTAATGTCAATTATTCGGGCAGTCTAACTTTTGAGAATAGAAGTGGACTTGTGATTGAAAAACCTAAAGGAATTGTAAGTCAACCTATCATACCAGATTCATTGGACATTACCTCAGCTTTTTTTCTTCCTTCTGAGATGGGTTCTGGGAATGTTTCTTTTTCGCTAATGACTCGAAATTCTATTTTTACTATAGAAGCTGATAAAGAGAAAGTATTTTTATATAAGTTTCCTTCCAATGGAAATTCGATTGCGGCTTATGCCTATAATTCGCAGGTTAGTGAACAAGATAGAAAATTTCGATTTATCACAAATAAAGAAAAAAATACAATTCAGATTTATTTAAAAGACACAAAAATTTATGAAGATTCAATTGATTTTTTAGATACATGGAAAATTTCTATTTTACTTAGAGGAAATGCTTCTCCTAAAGTAAATGCTCTCCGTTATCTCTATATTCAATATCCTAAGTATATCCAGCTTTTGAAATAGAGATGATTTTATTTTACCACCGACTTGCACTGAGTTTATCGAAGAGCGTAAGCGTGTGGACACCGATAAACACCGATGCGGGAATTAGAATATGGGTGAGTGTGATTTTTTTTGTTTTTTTTCTAGTGAGTTGTTCTTCTCAGGAGTCTAGAACAAAATCTGTAGTTGCCTCTGAGTCGGTCGTAGAGGATAATTCTACGAAAGTGAAATTGCTTTTAAGTCAGGGGAATGAATTTTTAAGAGAAAACAAATTCAATGAGGCAATACAAAAATTCCAAGAGGCTAACTTAGTTTCTCCGTCGACAGAAGGTTATTATTTACTTGGTTTAAGTTATTTAAAAAATCAAGAAACTATCAAAGCAAAAGAAGTTTTTACTAAGGGATTGGAATTAAATCCTAAAACTGAGATTATTCTTACATCCCTTGCACTTACTTATACAATACTTGGGGATGAAGAAAATGCTCGTATAGTATATTCTAGGCTAACAGAGTATTATCCCAAAGAATCTAATTACAACCTAAAACTTGGAATCACACTAAAATCACTCAAGAGATACGAAGACTCCTATTCTATTTTAAAACAAATTAAAGAGAAAGACTTTAAGGATAAAATGCAACTTTATATACATTTAGGTGATGTATGTATTTCTCTAAAAAAATTCTCTGAGGCGCTTGAGTATTATACTAAAGCAAAACAAATAGATCCAAAGTTATTAGAAATAGATGGTTTAATTGTTAAGTCTAAATTTTTATTTTTTCAAGAGAAAGGAATCGAGTTTTATGAAAAGAAAAATTTCTCTTTGGCAATTTTAAATTTTGTAAATGCTTTAGTATTAAAACCTGATTCTAGTCATACATTACTATACTTAGGAAAGTCTTATTTTTATAACAATCAATTTGATAAATCAGAAGAGAGTTTGAAAAAGTCTTTAGAATTAAATGAAAAAAATAGAGAGATTTATGTTTATTTATCTCAACTCTATGCGCAAAAACAGAATTTTGAAAAGGTAATTTCCAATTATTTGTTAGCACTTAAATATTTTCCAGACGATGTAGAGTTTTACAATCAACTAGGTCTTACTTATAAAAAGTTGAATCAACCAAAACTAGCTTTACTTACCTTTATCCAAGCAAAAGAGTTAAATCGAAATTACCTGCCAGTCAGAAAAAACCTCGCTTTAACTTTATTAGAAGAAAGTCTATTCTTGGAATCAAAAAGGGAGTTTGACGAATTATATGAATTAACCCCTAAAGATGAAGTTGTATTAAGAAATCGAAAAATTCTAAACTCCAAAGATTACTACAAAACCACTTCGAGTCAAATATTATCTGAATCGAATGAAAAGGAAAAGTCGAAAAAAGCTACAGAGATACTAAATAAATTCGATTCCTATTTATCATTAGATCAAAAGGAAAAATGTTTATCTTTTTTACAAGATGCCTGGAAGAAGGAAACCAATTTAGAGATAAAAGAAACGATTGGGGTTTTGTATACTAAGCTTGGTCAAGATGAATTAGCTTTGCAGGCGTTTAAAGAAATTTTACAAAAAAATCCAGAGTCTCATATAAGTTACTACCAAATTGGGATTCTTTCTCTACCTACAGATAGGCAACTTGCACTTAGAAATTTTGAAAAAGCTATTGTAATGAAAAAAGATTATTCAAATGCTTACATCGCTCGAGGGATTACGTATTATAAATTAGGAAATAGGCAAAGAGCAAAGGAAGATTTCTATTATGCGCTCTCTATTGAGCCAAACTTGGAAATAGCTTCGTACAATTTAGGAATGATTTTGTACAATGACAATTTACAAAAAGATGCCGAAACAATTTTTCTAGACCTCACAAAAAAGTATCCTGATTTTGCAGATCCGTATTATCATTTAGGATACATGTATTACGAACAAAGAGAGTTAGAGAAAGCTTTGAAGTATATTCTGATTAGCCTAAACTTGGAGAGAAGTCCTGTAACTATTTACGCATATATAAAAATTTTAGAAGAGTTAAAAAAAATAGGGAAGGGGAGATCGGATGCGGATTCGTTGTTATTTGATTTAAAAAAAGAGATTGTAGAAAATTTTCCAAATTCTACTTATGCGAAGAGTTTATCAGAATCTGTTTTAAAAAATAAAGAAAATAGAGTGGTAATTCAAAGTTATCCTCTGTTCGATACACTTTTAACTCCGCCTTTATTTATTAATCAAACTTTGATTGTAAATTATGGAAACTCTATAACACGTTTAAAATCAGAAACAAAATCTAGTCTGTGGACTCTAAATACATCTAGTCCATATTTGTGGCTAAGGGCAAATACTCGACTCTATGGACTCACAAAGTCTCAGTTAGATCAAATAGATTTGGAAACTGGAAAAATTCTTTGGAGTACAAAACTAAACTCACTCTTACCAAATCGTTTGGAAGTAAGTGACTCTATTTTATTTTCTGCGATTAAGGGACAAAAAGAGATTCTTTTTTCTTATTCGTTTGAAGGTGAATTTCAATCTAATATTGAGTTACCCAAAGCAAGCAAATGGGAATTAACCAAAAAAGGAAGTATATTTCTTTTTCATGATACATCCGATGGATTGGTTTGGGAGATATTGGACTCTAAGTTAAATCGAATTAAGGAAAGTTTTACCTTACTTGGAACAGAGAGTGGTAGTATTTCAGTCATTGGCTCTGTGGATAATTCATGTTATGTTCTCAAAGGGAATTTCATATATCGTTTTGGAGCAGATGGAACTTTTAGTAGAAGTGGAAAAATCGAAGATTCCATTCTTGCTTTGTACATTAACCAAGGAATTTTAATGTTAAAAACAAATAAGTCATTATATTCCCTTACTCCAAATTTAGACAAGGTAGTTAAACAATTAGAAGAGTCGGAAACTTTAGTGGATAATAATACTTATCTTTCTCGTGATGGTGTTCTTAGTATACGTGATAATTCTGGCAAACTTCTATGGTCGGAAAATATTTCTCTAAAAAATAAATCAACAGTTTTTAGTGTGTATTACAAAAAATAGAGTAGAGAGAAATTTTGGTTTGTCTAAAAAGCATTGCCACTGAGGCACAGAGTCGCAGAGAAATGCGGATAATCGGTATTATGTTTTTGAAAATCATTGCTTTTACGCTGGTCTAAACTTATACTTTTCTACTTTTTGAACAACGTTAATAGTATCCGACGTTGAGAATAAAATGGAAAAATGCAATTAGTAGTTTTTTCGTTTTTATTTCAATGTCCCCGAGTCTACAAAGACAAGAAACAAAATATGACTGGAGTGAAGGCGCTGGACTTGCATAAGTCTGACAAATATACTACAAAGTTTCACTTCTACAACCAAGCCGGCTCGGAGCAAGAAGCCACATCTTCTCGTGGCTTCGAAGTGGATACTCTTTGTTAGCTGTCGTTTTATATTTAAAAGTAATAATTATTCTGAACAACACTTACTATATCATCAACATATTTTTCTTTTTTTATTGTTCTTTGATTAGGATGATAAGAATGAATATATAAACGGTTATTATTTTTATACCACCATGCAGACCATGTTTCTTTATTAAAATTATCAGCTTTTAATTTTAAATCATCAAAGAACAATTGTAAAGTGTTTCCTCCAATAACGATATCTGGATTTATTAAATCAATTTGTTTTACCAAAATATCTTTAAATTCTAAATAATATTCTGATATTTCATCCATATTACTCGTTGTTGATCCAGGAAATTTCTTAACATTTATATAAGAAATATATTTCATTGAGTTACCTACATTTGCGTCTTCTGATACATATGGAATATCACTATATTTTTTAAAACCATTTAATATTGAGTAAGAAACATATGCCATAATTGCATAGCTACCCTTATTAGAATGCCATCCTTCATGTAATAATTTTTTAACAAGATCCCAACCACCTCCAGATTGACCATTTTCCAATTTCTCCCATGGTTCTTTTAATATCCAAAGAATTTTAGGTTTGCCATTTAAAAATAATTCTTCATTTACTACACCATCAAAAAGTGGCTCATGAAATTTATTTAATTTTTGTGCTCTTTCTGTAATTTCATTGTTTATTTCAATTTGCTTTAAATGCAATTCATCTGATGTTATCATAAATAATATCCTTTAATTATTTTTTTCTTGTAGTTATCATTTTAAAATGCCAGCTAACTACACAGGAAAGTAATCTCGTTTAAAGGTAATGTCTACCTTAAAAATCTTATACCATGGTAACACTTAAATTCCCATGGGGCGATCTATGTCAAATCCCCCATGGGTAAATTATTGAATAGACTAAAATTTGATTTTGAAGATATACTACGCAAGCTTCAATATCTTTTTAATATCTTCATGAGCCTTTTCCCAGGAATAAGGACCACTTGGGTGCCTTGTCCCAAATGATAAAGCATAAGAATTCGAACTTGTTCTAATTTGGTATACTTTTGAGTCGGTATAATTAGATACACCTTTAACCTCAACTGTATCCTTTAGAAACATATCATCCGGGAGCCAACGCCAAACAGCTTTGCTAAAGACCCCGACAATATCTGGTGTATATTCCTCTAGAACTTCCTGAAACGGAATAATTCCTTCTTCAAACATCTCATCGGTTGGATTATCACTAGACTCTGTACCTGGAAGACATTGGATAAAGTTGTAAAACAAAACTTTATCCCAAAATTGTATTTGTTCTTCATCATAAATCAAACGACCTTCCATAGCCCAAGACATATTCTTATAAGTCCTCTTGTCGAAACCATGAACTAAAAGATCATCTAGATTATCATGATTGAGTGTCTTCAGTTCGTTCGCTGATATTTGCTCTTTATTCGGATGGTAAGCTGACTCTAAGCATAACATAAGCTTTTTGCCGTTTAGATAACCGGTTTCATAGTTTTTCCCTTTGACAGGTAATATCTTTACTTTTTTCATGCGTCTCTCCTCTCCATTATTTTATTATGAATAAGGATTTAAACGTCGCAGAAAGCCTTTTATGCCCAAGTAGAAGAATACAAGCTATCATATTTGCCCATACCAGGAAAATTCGTTCTTAAAGCTAAATATCAAAATATTAAATTTTTTCATAAAGTTATTTCTAACAATAATGGATTGTCTTTTCCTTACTAATAGTTAAGGTTTTAAGCATACCACATAACTCTATTTACTAGATTTTCCCCTACACTAAAAAATACTTTCTACAACAGGGTTAGTTTTTCTTGTAATGATTTTAGATCATAAACAGGTAGATCGCAGGTTTGATTTTGGCATACAAAAATAGCTAGTGGTTTATCCGAAAATTTTCCTTTTAAAACAGGTAAAATCATTTCTAAGTCTTTCACATTTTCCTTGGAGGCATAAACGATTATTGCATCAGGAAGAAAACTAGTTTCTAGAAAGTTCAAAACTTCCTTTGTCGCCAAATTGTCATTATCCGCTAAAACCACAATCTGTTTGGGAGAACTCGAATTATAAAGATAAGCGGATAACATAGAAGGGTAACTAATCGCACGAGAGTTTAAATCCTCTGAAAAAAAGCGATAAATTGAATTTGCGATTTCTTCATAACGACTTGTTTCAATTCCAAGGGAAGCAAGCAGATTTAATACATGCGCCATAGAGCTATTACCCGAGGGTTCAACTCCATCATATCCATCAATAGATCTACGAATTAACTCTTCTGTGTCACTGCCTGTATCATAAAAAGGACCAGCAGGAGATCTGAATAAACGAATGGTCTCTTCTGCCATACTATGAGCTGATTTAATGTATTTTGAATCATAAGTTGCTTTGTATAAATAAATAGAGGCTAATGCTAATTCTGCGTAATCAGTCAAATAGGCAAAAAATCTAGCTTCTCCATTTCGGTATCTTCTGAGAAGTCTACAACTTTCGTTAAATAGATTTTTATGAATAAAATCATATATTTTCACAGCGTCGTCTAACAACGATTTGTCTTGAAATGCAATAGAGGCATTTGTTATAGCTCTCAGATAAAGACAATTCCAAGAAGTTAAAACTTTATCATCTCTAAGTGGACGAATTCGTTTGGATCTGTATTCTAATAGTTTTTTCTTGTTTTTTTCTAGAAGTAGTTTGAATTCTTTTGGATTTAGATTATTTTCATTTATAAAATCAGTTTCAAAGTTTTCATTTAAAATATTGTGTCCTTCAAAATTGCCTTCTTCGGTAACGTCCCAGAATTTTTCTAGAATAGATGAATCTTCTCCACAAATTGAGCGAAACTCACTCAAACTCCAAATGTAGAATTTTCCTTCTTCCCCTTCACTGTCAGCATCTTCTGCGCAAGCGATTGCTCCTTCTTCTAGAGTCATATCTCGCCTGATATAATTTACTATATCATATACAACATCTTTATAAAAAGAATTTCCAGATGTGAGATAACAGTCAGTAAGTGCTAGTATAAAAAGAGAATTGTCATATAGCATCTTCTCAAAATGAGGTACGAGCCATTTATGATCTGTCGCATAACGGCTAATTCCACCTCCTATTTGGTCATAGATCCCACCTTTTTTCATGGCTTGTAGGGTTTTTTCGACCATAAAAAGCGCTTTTTGATTTTTTGTTCTTTTGTAAAAACCAAGTAGATAAGACAAACTCATACTAGGCGGAAATTTGTTCACCATATTTGTTTTGAATCCGTAAAAGGTTTCATCAAAAAAACGTTCATACATACTATATCCGTTTTCAAATGCAGATTCAGCAGGTAGAGTTAAGTCAGAATTAGCCGCAAAATCCTCTTTTTGTAAATGGGTTACAATTGCCTCAGATGATTCTATGAGTTCTTGTTTTCGTGTGTTCCAAACATTTTTTATAATTCCCAAAATTTCAGTAAAACTTTTTCTACCATACTTTTGTACAGGTGGAAAATAGGTTCCGCCAGCGATTGGTTTTTTCTGAGGTGTTAGAAATACATTGAGAGGCCAGCCACCTTGCTCTCCCATAGCATGAATTGCATCCATATAAATTTTGTCTATGTCGGGTCTTTCTTCTCGGTCAACTTTTATACACACAAAATCTTGATTTAAAACATCAGCCGTTTTCTCATCTTCAAAAGATTCCCGCTCCATAACATGACACCAATGACAAGTCGCATATCCAATTGACAGCAAAACAATCTTATCCTCATTTTTTGCTTTATCAAACGGCTCTTCGCTCCATGGATACCAATTTACTGGATTGTAAGCATGTTGCAATAGGTACGGACTTTTTTCGTGTATGAGACGATTTGGCTTGCGATTTGAATTCATATATTGAAAATTCCTTTTGGTTTAGCTAGCCGCTTTCATTTTCGGAGAACTATTAGTTTCGATTAGGTTGAGTAATTTTTGTGCTTTTTCGATTCGAGTTTTATCAGTATTAGCCACAACTAGGTGTGGATTTTTTTCATTTACAATTATATCTAAAGTTTTTATGAGCGATTGTTTTTTATTACCCCAATCTTCGTTGTCTGGGTAGAGTAGGATTTCGGTTTCTTCTGAATTTTTGATAGGAAGATTGATGATTCTAAAATTTCTTACATTGATAATATTTGAGAATGCTTCATAATCAGGAAAATAATTTCTAACATCATTTACGGAAGGAATTTTTCGCATACTCAGATAAAATAAATCCAAGGTTTCAACTACAGATTCATAAAGAGCTTGTTCTTTGATTCTCGCAAGTCGTTCTGCTTTTTTGATTTGTAAATCTGACATGTATTTGATATTATGCGCATCATTTTTACTGGAATAAATTTCTTGTTCAACAGAAATCATTTTTTTTGCATTTACAAGAACCACGTCTTGGAATATAGAAAGTGGGAAATATAAAAATATTCTAAAATACCAAGGCATGTATTGCATCAGAATTCTTTTTTCTAGATTTTGATAGACAGAATAAAAATTACTATCATTTAGAATAGTTCGCAAATGCCTTTCGTTTTTTTCTATCAAAGCCTTCAGAGCAGACGCTTTCCACATTTCGGAAGGAGAAAGATTGGACATCCCTGTAACTAATACTTTAAAAAAACTTGGATCTTTGCCTGTAAAAACGTGAACTGTGTTTTGTGGCATTTGCCATTTTAAATAAAATAAATCTTTATCAGTAGTTAAATCTTTCCAGACATCTGGATTGATTTCAAGAGAATCTGAATGGTTTACGAATAATATCAATTTGCTCCACTTATTTGAAGGAACTGTGATGTTCTTCTTAAACTCTTGTTTCATTTTATTACATTCGTCTTTCCACGAAATTTGGTATCTATCTTCGGCAGCTTCTTCGAGGCTAATGATAGTTTCCACACACAATGAACCAGGATAACTAAAATTTGTTTTTCCTGGAACTGCTGTTCTATATTGACGAATCTCTTTTGCTTTTTCAGAGGAATATTTCGCAGTTTTGATTGGGAAGTTTTCTACTTGGCTATATACTTTTTCTTCTAAGGTTACTTTATCTACTCTACTTTTTAAGTTGGGATCATTTGCAAGGCTTGGAATTAATTTTTCAGTCATAGCAGAAACTGCAGATTCAAAATGATCTAAAATCTCATTGGACTTTAACATGAGGAGTCCATGCCCTGGAACCTCTCTTGCAATTTGAGATTCGACAAGTCGTTTTGTTAATTCACGATTGATATATTCTAACATATCATCTGGAATTGCGATTCCGTTTTTTGCTTCTAAAAACTTTCGCATGGGGTTAAATAAACTACTTACACCTTTGAACGAAGTCGGATCTGAATTTTTGGAACTCATTTGCCATAGCAGTTCTTTTTTAAAATTTTCTCCAATTAACTGCTCTCTTGTGTCATACCAAGATTTAATTGCGTTGTAGGAGTAACTTAGTAATTCATCGAATAAGTTAAAAATAGAATAACTTTTTTCTTCGGGTGGATGAGTGATAAAAAAAGGTGTGACCCTGAGTGTTCGGTTGTGGGCGTCAAATTCAAAACACAATACTTGAGCGGCTAACTGGCTGTTAATGAGAGAACTTACATTCGTTATGGCTGTTTTCATATCGATTTGTAATTGTTCTAGTATGGTATTGTTTAAAGTGAACAACATACCTTTTGTGGCGTGTTGGATTGTGTTTAACGTTTTGATTGATTTGAGTAATTCGTGTTGGTACTTATTCGTTGGGTTGATACCCATTAAAATAGAGTCCTTCTCTTTTCGGACTTTTAAAAAGGAATATTTGAACTCTAATTCGGCCTGTGTAGACATATTGTATTGTATGAATTAAAATGCTCAATAGCGATTTTAGTTGATTCTTAACTAGGCAAAATCAATGTCAATCGAATTTGTTTTTCGGATAGTATTGTAGTTAAAATCTCTTGTCAAGTAAAAAGATATTGCCACAGAGGCACTGAGACACGGAGAAATTTCAAGAGAATTAATTGTACGAGATTTGGTAAATCAGTCGTTGTTTACGATTTAATAATTGAATCCTAATATTTCATTAGCTCTCTTTAATTTGACGAATAGGAATAAAAATAACACAATCCTCAAACTCTCGGAGTCTCAGTGGCTCTGTGGCAAACCAGTTACCAGTCAGTTTATTTTTTACTTTTCGTTACTTTCATTTTTTTTGCGGGTGTTTCTTTTTTATTTAGATCTTCTTTGTTTTCGAGTTTTTTGGTGTCTTCTGAGCTTGGGTATTTGGGGCGTTGGTGGAGACTGGAGAGTAAAATTTCTTTAAAAGAAGATTTGATAATGCTTAGATCCCCAAGTGTAAGGTCACATTCATCTAGTTGATTTTCTGCGAGTTTAATGTTGATTATCTTTTGGATTAGATCATCTAATGCTTGCGGTGTAATTTCGTCTAGGGATCGACTGGCTGCTTCCACTGAGTCAGCAATCATTACGATCGCAGTCTCTTTTCGTTGTGGTTTTGGTCCCGGATACATAAAATCTCTTTTGTCAATACGTTTGCGTTGATTCGGAGAAAGATCAGCTAGAGCTTTGTGATAAAAAAATGCCATCGTACTTGTTCCATGGTGTTCGGGGATAAAACTGATTATCTCTCTTGGGAGTCGTGCTTTTTTTGCCATTTCGATTCCATCAATTACATGATCGATTACGATTTTTGCAGCGTGACCTGGGTTGTTTTTATCAATGTTTTCTTTTTTGGGAATTAAATGTTGGTTTTCTACAAAAAAACCAGCGTTTGGAATTTTTCCAATATCATGAAAATACACGCCGACTCGAACCAATAACCAATCTAATCCTAGGTTTTGGGCTGCTCTCTCGGAAAGTGCGGCTACCATAAAAGTATGTGTATAAGTAGAAGGCGCTTTTGTGAGAAGTGCTTGGAGGAGTGGATGACCGGTATCCGCTAGCTCTTGTAATTTGAATCTTGTTGGTATATTAAAAATGTATTCATACACAGGAAGTAAAAACTGAGTCATAAGAGCACAGGCAAATCCATTTACAATACACGCGATATAGATTTTGAAAATGTTTGATCTAGCTAAATCAGACAAAAAAGAACCACTAGAAGTTGTCACCCAATACTGGCGGGAGTCAATCAGATAACCACTAGTAGCCACTAGAATCTGAACACCTGCGATATAAATTCCTGATTTGATAAAATCAATTCTTTTTCGGATTCGACTTCCATACATCGCGGCAACAACGGTAGTAGAAAATGCAATGATGAAAGACGTAGCATTATTTTGAGAAGAAAGAAAGATAAAAAACGAAAGGTAAAATCCAAGTGCAATAGATAATTGTTCATCAAAAATAAACGCAATTAACATACAAATCATTGCAATTGGTATAAATATTCCAAAGTAATAAACGGATTCAAAGTTATTATCAGGATGATAAAAGAATTTAGAAAGAGTAAATGTATAAAGTGTCAAAATCCAAATGGTCGAAAACAAAATAACGTTACTCGAAACATCATTTAGACGTTTAGGATCATACTTGATGAGAAAAACAATGATTATGCTCACAAGAATAATTTGAACAATTAGAATAGAAAGAATAGAATTGATATTTGCCCGGGAATTGTGTTCGTTTAAAAGTTCGAGTCTGGTTCTAATTTCAGGAGTTACTAATTCTCCCTTTTTTACGATCACTTCATTTTTTGTGATTTTACTTTTTACAATATTTACTTTTGCTACTTCTTTTTGTTTTTGTAACTCTGTTTCTTCTGGTTTGTAAACACAAGCTGGAAAAGAATAAATGTAAGTAGATAAAATCATTCTTTTTGTGATGGTCAAGGTATTAGAATCAATGCCAGTAAGTTTTTCATCTAAATGTTTGGATAATTTTTCTTGTACTTTTTTATTTTGATAAATAGCAGTTCTCGGAAAAACATGTGTTGCATCGAGTGTAGAAGTATTTTCCTTTGCGCCTTTATTGATAACGTGAACACCTAAACCGAGGGAATTTGTCACATCGGGCGAAACATCTTTTAGAATACAGTAAGAAGAAAAAATTAGATTTGTACCTTTTTGGACAAGCTCTTTTAGTTTATCTTTTCTTGGATAATTTAAAAGAAATTCTAGGTCTTCGCGACTTCTAAATTTCCAACGAATATTTTTATAAACTAAAAATCCGATATTTCTATTTGTGTTTCCTTCGGCGGCAATGACTTTTAGATTGTCAAAGTCTTCATCAATATAGTTTTGAATGAGAGTGATTAACACCGAGTAGTCTCTCTCGAAGACGAGTGAGGCTGATTTATAGGCTTCTGCTTTTTTGAGTTTGGTTTTGTCTAGATCGTCGTAGATAATTTCTTTATTGGAGATGATAGACTCAGGAGAAACATTTCCAACCGAATAAGATCCATCTTCCCCTAGATCAATTTTTTCCTGACCCAAATAAGGAGAGGCAAGAAAATACGTTACCATTGTCAAAGTAACTAGAACTAGGTAGAATTGTAATTGTCGCACAAATTGAATTGGTCTGACTTTGGTTAGAATATCTGTCGTATTCGCCATGAATGATTCTAGATATTCTAAGAAATTAAATTTCATATTCCCTCAAACTTGTCTACGATTACTGATACGAGCGGATGACGGGTAATATCCTCTCTTTCTAAATTCATAATTCCAATTTGGGGAGTGTCTTTCAAAATAGAAAGAACTTTCTCAAGTCCTGATCTACCTCTATCCAAATCAATCTGAGTAATATCTCCAGACAAACTCATACGAGAATTTTTTCCAATACGAGTAAGAAACATTTTCAATTGAGAAACCGTGCAGTTTTGGGCTTCATCTAAGATGATAAAAGAATTATTCAACGTGCGACCNNGTGAGATCACCTGGCAAAAATCCAAGAGACTCTCCCGCTTCTACAGCCGGACGGGTGAGAACAAGTCTATCAATTTCTCCTGACTGCAACATGCGACAGGCGACAGCGATAGACAAAAATGTCTTTCCAGTTCCAGCAGGACCAACTCCAAATGTAATTAGATTTTTCATAAGGCTATTTACAAACTTTTCCTGATTTTTGGTGCGGGGAAATATCTGTTTGCCTTTATGAGTGCTTAAAATTTTTTCACTAGGAGACCAGCCATCTTGGTGGTTTTCTTGTTTGATTAGATAGTTTAAATCAAAACTATCAAAGTCATCTTTGTCCGGGCGTTTTTTATAATTATCCACTAGATTTTTAAAGAACTCCATTGCAATATCTACTTTGTCTTTCTGACCACTTACGATTAGGGAATATCCGCGGGGAATGATCGTTATCCCCAAGTATGACTCTAGATCTTTTAATCTAGAGTCATTAATTCCACATACTTTTTGGTAGAGAGCTTCGTTGTTAAAATCAAACTTTTCCTGAACAGGAGAACTTGGCTTTTCTTTTGGCATTAAACACTCACCACTCTAATTTTTAATTCTTCCAATTGTTTGGTATCAACGGGCGTTGGACAATCACTCATCATACAAGTTCCCTTTTGTGTTTTTGGAAATGCGATTACGTCACGAATAGATTTACTTTTGGACATAAGCATCATTATCCGGTCGATTCCAAGTGCAATTCCTCCATGTGGTGGTGCGCCAAAACGAAGTGCTTCGAGTAAAAATCCGAATTTTTTCTCAGCATCTTCTTTAGAAATTCCAAGTAAGCCAAACACTTTTTCTTGCATTTCCTCTTTGTGAATACGAATACTTCCGCCGCCGATTTCGTTTCCATTTAGAACTAAATCGTAAGCCTTAGAGCGCATTTTTCCCGCATTTGCCTTTAGCTCATCTACTGAGGCAGATATATCAAAATCTTCTTCAAAAGGAGCAGTAAACGGGTGGTGAATAGCGCTTAGTTCCTTGGTTGTATCGTCTACATCAAACATAGGAAAGTCAACAACCCAAGAAATATGATACGAGTTTGGATCAGGTGTCTCGTATTTCTCCGCCATTTTCAAACGAAGGGCACCAAGGCTTGCATTTACGATAGAAATTTTATCCGCGCCAAAGAAAATCATATCGCCTTCTTTAGAGCCNNAGACCTTTTGCGCGGAAGTCTTTGGAAAGCCAATGAGTCAAATCTTCAATTTCTTTTCGAGAAATCACAGATCCACCTGGAACACAAATTGCTTTTACAATTCCACCTGAGTCAACAGCTCCTTTAAATACTTGAAAGTCACAATTTTTAACGATATCCGATACGTTGTAAAGTTTCATTCCAAAGCGTAAGTCCGGTTTATCGCTACCGTAAGAATCCATCGCCTCTGCATAACTCATTTGAGGAAATTTCTTAGGCAAATCGACATTAAACGACTCTTTAAATACTGTGGTAACTAACGCTTCCATTTCGGAAATAATATTTGCTTGATCAACGTAAGAGAACTCCATATCGAGCTGGGTAAATTCTGGTTGTCTATCGGCGCGTAAATCTTCATCGCGAAAGCATTTTACCACTTGGAAATAACGCTCCATTCCACCTACCATCAAAATCTGTTTGAAGATTTGTGGTGATTGTGGAAGTGCGTAGAAGCTACCTTGGTGTAACCGCGATGGAACTAAAAAGTCGCGCGCACCCTCAGGAGTAGATTTATTTAAAATAGGAGTTTCGATTTCTAGAAAATCACGCGAGTTTAAATAACTACGAACGGCAAAGATGAACTTATGACGTAAAATCATTTTGTTTTTTAAATCGTCTTTTCTAAATTCAAGGTAACGGTATTTCAAACGAATGTCTTCGCCTGACTCGTCAAATTCATCTAAGCCGAAAGGTGGTGTCTTTGATGTATTTAGAATTTCTAATTTTTCAATGATGATTTCAATTTTNNTTTGGAATTTTGGGATTGATGGATTCTGCGTCACGGTTGTTCAATTTGCCTGTAACCGCTAGAACGAATTCACTGCGCACATGTTCTGCAAGTTTAAAATCTTCTGGAATATTTTCTTTTCTTGCGACAACTTGGATGACTCCCGTTCGGTCGCGGAGGTCGATGAAAATCACCCCACCCTGATCTCTAAATCGAAACGCCCATCCGCATACAAATACAGACTCACCTGCGTTTACTTTTCCTAATTCCCCTGCCCATTTACGATTGCTATAGCTTTCTTTAACCCAGTCTTTCAAAATTGATTTTTTGTCCTAATTTATTGGTATATCAATCAATCTTGTTTTTGATTGGTTGGATGGCAAGATAAAAATACGGGCGATTCGGTGGGTTGCCACAGAGACACAGAGACACAGAGACACGGAGAGTTAAGACCACCGACCGAGCTTTTGTTCCAATGCCGATTTTTAGGAGGTAGCCTAATGTTTCTTTTAAAAATGAATCTTGCCTGATTTTGCGGGATTTCTTAGTGCTACTTTGTAAAGTTCAACCTTAAAAATTAGAGGTTACTTTTAAACGAAAGAATTTACTTTAACACAATTACGATTGAGTTCTAAAGGAGCATTACAGCGTGTTATGTACAATAAAGTCGCATTAGAAAATAGAGACATTTATTGTATATTGGATTGGATGTGCTAATTGAATAAATAAAATACTTTACTAAAATATAGTATACAAATTATACTTATTCTATGTCTGATACACCTGTATACAAAGCAAAAAGAGAAGACTTGTCTAGATTAGCCCAGTATTGGACTAGAGATGGACTGGGAGTGCTTACTGGAACAGCTTCTATTTTTCCTCTTGCTCATTCATGGATTGCGCTCTTTCTTGCGACCAACTACCAAGTTCATGTGATAGATTGTGCCATTCGATTTAATGTTTACAGGTTGATTGAGGAAGGAAATTTATTGTCCCTCGATATACACAAACTGCTTATGACCGGCAAAGTGCAAAGAGCATTTACTCCGTATCAAATCCTAGATGCCTGTCACTGCATTCTAAAAGAAACTCCAAATCCGAACAAAGTTTACTTTATATTAGCCCCTTGTAAGCAATTTTTTGATGGAGATGTAAAGGAGCAGGAAGGATATTTTTTACTCAATAAATTGATTACTGTATTCGCCGACATCCAAGAAAAAGGAATTCCATTTTTAGCAGTAGAATCCCCAAAATATAAAAGTAAAACCTTTCAACTTCTCTTTCCTATTTTATTAGATCTTGCCAATACAAAATGGAAATATGACAAATTACTTTTGGGAAGAGAAGTATTCCAAAGGTTTCAAGTTTATAGCAAAAATTCATTCATCAAAAATATAGAATACGAACTAGAAAATTCTAAAGGAGAGGAATATGGGGAGAACAGTCGCGCCTTATTCAATGGCAATTGAGTCCACGATAGACAGATTAAAAGATTTTGAAAAAGCACTTAGAAAAGACGATAGAGAAATTTTCCAAGAACTTATGCGTTATGCGAAAACACAGACCCAGACGGGGGTAATGGCATCTAACCCCAACCCGTTTGACTCTATGTCTCTCACAATGCATATACAGATTGCCAAAAAATTAAAATCTGCCTTAGAAGAAATTGAAATTTTGAAATCGGAACTCAAGGCTTTAAAAAATCTAAAGTAGTAAGTTATGATTAAGATATGTCTGAAGTAGCTATAAAAGAAATAGATGGATTTTTATTTGATATATACAATGTGGAAGAATCTATACATATCTGGATACTGGATAAGGACAATAAACCTCATTTATTTTTAGATTCTTATTTCCCTGTAATTTACTTAGAGGGAGAAGAAAAAAAGATAAGAGAAATCATTCATCGAATCAAAGACTACAAAGCTCTAAAAGAAATTCCAGTTTGGACTACAAGACGACATTTTTATTCCAACGAAGAAGTAAGAGTTGTAAAGGTAGTAATTTCAAAACCATCCGTACTTAGAAAATTGTACCAAAAGTTGTATGCGTTTTATGGGAGAGTCAATATATACCACTCCGATATAGATGTATCTACAGGTTATTTATATTTACATAAAGTATTTCCCTTAGCTAAGGTAAATATCCGATACGAAGAAAAAAAGGGGATAAACAAAATTATCTCCATACAAACATCAGACGATGTAAAATCTTGCGAGTATGATATTCCAAATCTCAAAATACTAAATATGCGTTTAAAGAATAATCATCGTCTAGGGGTAACACAGAATAATCCGCTTCTACTACAAATTAAAGATAGAAGTTATACAATCAATTTCCAAAATCCCAAAGAAAGTATTTTAGAGTTAAAGGAAATCATAGAAAAAGAAGACCCAGATGTAATTCTTTCCGTTTTCGGAGATCAAATTATTTTTCCAAAACTATTCTATTATGCCCAAACCTTTCGAATCAATCTGAATCTAGATAGGGACAAAACAACGATTAACCAACGAAAGATTATCACAAAGGGAACTAGTTTTAATACTTATGGAATGATT
The DNA here is from genome assembly GCA_002333425.1 of Leptospiraceae bacterium UBA2033. Classification (GTDB taxonomy): domain Bacteria; phylum Spirochaetota; class Leptospiria; order Leptospirales; family Leptospiraceae; genus UBA2033. The sequence goes on along the minus strand of DDBL01000106.1, from coordinate 4,283 downwards.
ATCTACAAAGCCCCTTCCTATCCACTCTTTGGTCGTTGGCATATTGATGCGGCAAATAGCTTTGTATTCAAAGAAGCCCAGCTTATGGGAATTATCGAAATTTCTAGAATCAGTAGACTTCCGATTCAAAGACTCGCTCGATCTTCTACCGGTACAGCGTTAACCGCAATCGAAACCAATGTAGCACTAGAACTTGGATATTTAGTTCCTTGGCAAAAATCAAAAGTAGAAGATTCAAAAACATTCTACGAACTACTTAGAATAGACAAAGGCGGACTTAATTTTCAACCTGATACATCTTCTGGAATTGTATTTGAAAACATCGCCCAACTTGATTTTTCCCAGATGTATCCTTCTATCATGGTATTACACAACTTATCCCCTGAAACAGTTTTATGTGAATGTTGCAAAGAGGAGATAGATATAGAAAGAGTCCCTACTTCCAACTATCGTATTTGCAATAAAAGAAGAGGAGTAGTATCGTTAGCCTTAGAACATCTTTTGAATCGTAGAGACTATTACAAAAAACGAAAACTAGAAACCGACGGAATGGAATACAAGATAGTAGACGCAAAACAAAATAGTTTGAAGTGGATGTTAGTTACTTCTTTCGGGTATCTTGGATATAGAAATGCAAAATTTGGACGAATCGAAAGTCACGAATCAGTAACAGCCTTTGGGAGAGAAAAGCTATTAACCGCTAAAGATTTTGCAGAGGAGAAAGGTTTTCAACTTTCCCATGCTATAACAGATTGTATATTTATTCACAAAAAGAAGAATGAAAAACTAGACCAAAAAGAATTAGAAAACTTATGTGAGTCCATTACAAAAGAAACAAAAGTGACTATGGCAATAGAAGGGGTTTACAAGTGGTTAGTCTATCCCCCTTCCAAAATAGATCCTCTACTGCCAGTATCCACACGTTACTTCGGAAAATTTTACAATGGAGAAATCAAAACAAGAGGGATTGCTTCTAGAAGAAAAGACACACCTCTTTTTGTAAAAAAAATGCAAGAGGAGTTACTCGCTATTATGCGCCAAGCAGATACGATTTCCGAAATCAAAGAATTACACTTAGAAATTCATAAAACTTTTTTACATTACAAAGAACTATTGGAGCTAGGAGTAGTGCCCTGGCAGGAGTTATTGGTTCGCAAAACAATAGGCAAGACAATGGATGAATATACAGTAGAGAATGCAAATTTTCTTTCGCTGGAACAATTGCTGGCTTATAAAATAGAAATTGAACCCGGCGAAAAAGTTCGTTACCTAGTGGTAAAAGAAAATCATCCTAACAAAAAAAAACGTTACCAAATAGAAGAAACTCTTATTATAAGCAAAAATTTAGAAATTCAACGTTACGATATTGATTATTATACCAAACAATTGTGGATAGCATTAAAAGAAGTCTGGGAGAATTTTGCCCCCAATGGATATTTTCGTTTTACTCCAAGTAGGCAAATTTTGTTTGAGTGGACTACTGCATAAAAAGTAGACACGATTTAATTAATTTGGTTTGCTTTTTAGGTTCAAATTAATTTTGTTTTCCATAGAGAAACTAAACCTTGAATACAACAGAAGAACTAGAACAAACCCTCCGTTTGCTCGAAATAGAGCAAGAATATGAACGCAGCGAATACGAGACCCTACTTTCCGAGACAAGTCCAGCCGAAAGACAAAAGAATGGAGTGACTTGGTATCCAGTGCAAATTGAACTAGAAGAAGTTACGTCAAACGAAAGGCTAATATTAAGTATTCGCACAAACCCAGAAAAGGCAAAGAACCACAAATTCCATTCAGGTCAAACAGTTTCCATTTTTACAAATAAAGAAGGGCTTTCCAAAGAAGAAAAAAAAGAATTTCGTATTTATGGAACGATTCGTAAAATCAAAGACGAAGTGATGCTCGTAATGATTTCCGATTCCGAAATGCCGGATTGGTTTGACGAAGGTAAACTCGGAGTAGACTTATTTTACAACGAAACAAGTTACAACGAAATGAAATTTGCTTTGTCGAAAGTAATTGGGGCAAGTAAAAATCGTCTGGCAGAATTAAGGGAAATTCTACTCGGTTATAAAGAAACGTATTTTGAAGACGCGAAATTTCCACCTGTATCTGAATTGAACGATTCGCAAAATAAGGCGTATTCTCTAGCGCTTAACGCTCGTGACTACGCACTAATCCAAGGACCACCCGGAACAGGAAAAACTACCACTCTCGTGCGGATAATAAAAGAAGCTGTAGAAGAAGAAAAACAAGTTTTAGTCTGTGCGGCGAGCAATAACGCAGTAGACTTACTTGTTGAAAAATTATCCGAGCTTGGGGTAAATGTTTTACGAATTGGAAATCCAGCCCGTGTTTCGGAAAACTCCGAACAATATACATTTGACGCTAAATTACTTTCCCATCCAGATTACGAAACAATTCAGAAATACAAAAAAGAAGCTTTACAAATTCAAAAGAAAGCATTCAAATTCAAAAGAAATTTTGGAAAAGCAGAAAGAGAAGAAAGAACTGCACTTCGTAATGAAGTCAAAGAGCTATTTACGATTATCCGCAATTTAGAATTTGTTATTCAAAAAGATATTCTAGAAAAGTCAGAAGCTATTTGTTCTACATTTGTAGGAATTACGAATTCACCCGCGAGCAAAATGCACTTTAAAACTGTGTTTATTGACGAGGCGACCCAAGCCCTAGAGCCTGCTACTTGGATTGCAGTTATGAGAGCTAATCGAGTTATATTCTGTGGCGACCATAAACAACTTCCTCCAGTTGTAAAATCGCCAGAAGCTGTTCGCGGCAAATTGGATGTATCCTTATTTGAGAAGATTATATTTCGATTGGAGAAAGAGGGGATTAGCCACGGAGGCACGGAGGCACAGAGGGGTTCTTTTTCAGAGTCTATTGTTTTAAAAGGTCATTCATTATTGAATGTTCCTTTTGTTCTTTTGGATACGCAGTATCGGATGAATGAAGAGATTATGGATTTTTCGAATGAAGTTTTTTATCATAATCATTTGAAAGCTCACACTTCTGTAAAAGAAAAAACTCTCGATCAAGTTTGTGGCTTTTCAGAAAGAATTTCTCCCCTTTGTTTTATTGATACGGCTGGAACTGATTCGGAGGAGGTGTTAAACGAGGAAACTCTGAGTATTTCCAATCCCAAAGAAGCTGAACTTTTGCTAAAGCACCTAACGCTTTGTTTAGAAAAATGGAATTGGAATTCACAAACTCGAAGCAAAATTTCTATCGGAATCCTCTCTCCTTATAACGACCAGATTTTGAAATTGCGGGACTTATTTGAGCAGACTAATTTACAGACTGAATACAATATAGAGATTTCTACTATCGACTCCTTTCAAGGACGCGAAATGGATATAATCTATATTAGCCTCGTTCGTTCTAACGACCAAGCTGATATTGGTTTTCTTTCCGACATTCGCCGTATGAACGTCGCCATGACACGCGCTAAACTACGATTAGTCGTTCTTGGAGATAGTGCGACTATTGGCAATCATGAGTTTTACAAGAAGTTCTTAGAGCATGTCGAGTTGCATGATTCGTATGAGAGCGCTTGGGATTACTTTTAAAGATTACATTTTTAAAAATCTTTCAACAGGCATTTTGAAAAGTTTAGATAGTTTAATGGCTTTATCTTTGCTGATAGCTCTTTTTCCGCTTTCCATACTGGAAATATTTTGTCTAGATACATCGCCTAATAGCGCGCCTAACTTCTCTTGAGTCATATTTCTACTTTCTCGAAGATGTTTCATGTATTTTGCAGGAGTCATTTTGGATTTAATTTTTTTGTACCAATCAGTATTACGCACATTAACAAGCTCCTCTTCGTTTTTAGAAATGACAAGATCCTCTCCAAAGTTTTTCTTTAGATACTGCAAAAAGCTAATTGGTATTTCGCCCTTTACATTTATTTCAATATGGTGCGTTTTCACGACTGCCTGCATAGTAAACCTCGATTTCAAATTTATTCTCTAATTCTTGCCAGCATGCCACCCAATGATAAGATAGGTGGCAATGATATTTATTCTTTCCTAACTTACTGAAATTATTCCAATCTGACCGAATCGGACCTTTTAATTCAATTTCTTCAATTAAGAGCCAGAACAATTCCTGCGTATCTTTGGGTAGTTTATTTAGATTAGAGTTGTTGCAAAATTCGATTTTATGTTAGTCTAAAATTTTTTCAAGTTTAAATTCCATAATCCGCAACATATATTCATGATTAAATCTGAAAATCCTCTTTTGATGTTTCTAAAAACATC
>DDBL01000126.1 GCA_002333425.1 Leptospiraceae bacterium UBA2033 | reverse complement strand
GGAGAAGTTATTTTTCATTGGTATCATCCTTCGTTTTTCTAAATAACTGGAACTAAAAATGGATTTTGTGTGCGCAAAAATAGATGGTTAAAAATATATTTTTGAGTAAATTACGTCCTAAAGCAAAAAATTGACATAGACCAAGATTCTATTTGCCTAAAAAACCGTAGGCTAAGCACAGTGAAAAAGTTAACAAATCAATGAGTTCATCAAATCAATCTATACTTTTAGTGGACGACGATCCTCTGCTCGTAATGTCTTTAGAACGAATTTTAAAAAAGAAAGGGTATCGAGTGATTAAGACTGCTAACTCGGAGCAAGTGATTGAATTAATGGCGAGCGAACATGTGGATTTAGTAGTTTTGGATTTTTATTTAGCTGGTGTGAATGGCAGTGAAATTTTAGAAACTATGCGAAGAAATGGTTCATTTGCAAATATTCCTGTCATCATGCTTACTTCCGAAGAGAGTCCAGATATTATAGAAAAATGCCTAGATTCAGGAGCAACTGATTTTATTATCAAACCCATTATCCCCAAGGTGTTACTCGCTCGTATTCGTTCGGCTCTTGCTCATAGAGAAAATATTTTACAAATAGAAACACAACGAGAAGAAATCTCAAAATCCAGACAACAATTGTCTGAAGCACTTTCTCATCTAGAAAAAGACATTAAAAAAGCGCGGATAACACAAACAACACTCATTCCTGCTAGTTACATTGAGTCAGAGCATTATCGAATGTATTCCTATTATAAACCAATGATTGAAGTAGGGGGAGATTTTTTTTCGTATTTTGAAAGTGCGGGTAAGACGGATATACTTTTCGGAGATGTTTCGGGTCATGGTATTTCTTCTGCTATGGTGTCGTGTATGGCTGTACTTTGTTTTCAAACGATGCCACATGATAAGGATGAGATTGACCAAGAACTTGCCTATTTACATAAAACATTGTCTGGTTATGTGGTGGGGCATTATATTACTGGAGTTTACTTACGATTTGACGCTCGAACATTTACACTTCAATATGCGTATGCCGCACACCATAATATTATTCTGATAAGAAACCAGAATTTGATTGTATTAGAAGGAAAAGGAACTCCTCTAATTCTATTGGATGATTTTATTACTAACTCCTATTCTGTGCCGCTAGAAAAAGGGGATAGGCTGTTTCTTTTTTCGGATGGGTTATTTGAAATTTTTAATCCAGAAAATGAATTTTATGGAATAGAGAAATTTTATGACAATATACAAAATAAAATAAATTTAAAAGGAAAAGAATTTTTAAACGCTGTGTCTGATTTTGCGATGGAGTTTTCACATCATATAATCAAAGATGATATGACTATGTTATTGATTGAGTTTTAGGGTAATAGCGATTTACCCTAAAATCAATTGAAGGCATTCGTCTTCTTTTTCTTGCATACGTTTTTCTTCGTAAGCACTTTTTTCGTGATCAAATCCTAATAGATGTAAAATCCCATGAACGAGTAGGCGATAGAATTCTTCTTTGTCGCTGTGTCCGATTTCTCTGGCTTGTTTTCGCATTGTGTCAATGGAGATTACAACTTCGCCTAGAATTTTGTATCCATCAGGAAGATCTTTTTCAATGATAGGAAAGGAAAGAACGTCAGTCGCTTTATCTTTGCCTCGTTTGGCAAGATTGATTTTTTGAATTTCTTCATCACTAGTGACTAACAGGGAGAATTCGTATCCTTTCAAATTAGTCATGTGATCTATGACTTTTTTGATATTTGCTTTTATTTCTTTGGGAGTGATTCCAAGTTTGTGATTGGAGTTGTTTTCGATGTAAATATTTTTTATAAGTGACATTGGGTTTCTCGATTATTTAAGAATGTCCCCAGGGTTTGCATTTCTGTGGGGAATAAACAGGGATAATGTTTCCTCTTTGCCAGTTGCTAGTAACATAGCCTCTGACATACCAAACTTCATTTTTCTAGGTTCAAGATTCGCTACTACAACTACTTTCATTCCAATTAACTCTTCTGGTGTATATGCAGATTTTATACCAGCGAATACATTTTTTATGCCTTTTTCTCCTAGGTCTACTTTTACGTTGAGAAGTTTGTCTGCTCCTTCTACGTGGTTTGCTTCTTTGATGAGTCCAACTCGGAGTTCTACTTTTGTAAGATCGTTGATATTGATTAAACCAGTCCCATTTGTTTCTGGTTTGGAATCAGAGGGTTTTGTAGGAGGAGTAACTGTTTTGGTTTCCTTTTGGGATTCTTTGTTTTCTTCTAACATGGTTGTGATTGCCTTTTCGTCTACTCTTTGGGATAACATTTCATAAGGTAGAATTTTTACATTTTCTAAGTTTTTTTCTAAATCTGAGAATGAAATTTTAGAATTTAAACCTAAAATTTTAAATATTTTTTCGGAAATTTTGGGAATAACAGGTTGTAGGTAAATCCCAAGTATCCGCGCGCTGTTAATGGCTGCTGTGACAACTTGCCTGGCTTCTTCTTTGTCTGTCTTTACTAAGTTCCAGGGTGCTTTATCGTTTACATATTTATTAACTAAGTCCCCAAGGTGTGCGATTTCTTTCATTACTTTGGAGTAGTTTTTTTCTTCGTAATTTTTTATAATTTCTGATTTAGCTTCAAGTAGAGTTGTGATTAGAGTGTTACCTTCGGCGCTTAACGTTCCTAATTGTCTGTCTAATTTGTCTAAAATAGATGTTCCTGTTCTAGAAAGTATATTGATAAAATTTCCAACTAAATCTGAATTTACTTTGGAGCTAAAATCAGAAAAGTTCAAATCAATGTCGTCTAACGTATCATTTAGTTTACTTGCTATGAAAAATCGAAAGTGTTCTGGGTCTAAGTATTTTAAAAAAGTAGAAGCTTTGATAAATGTGCCACGAGACTTAGACATTTTTTCGCCGTTAACCGTAATAAAACCATGAACATTGACTCGATTTGGAGTTTTGTAATCTCCGCCTAGTAACATAGCAGGCCAAAAAAGGGCGTGAAAGTATAATATGTCTTTGCCCACAAAGTGAACAATTTCTCCATCTCCTGATTTCCAAAATTCATCGAAGAGTGGNNTAAAAGTATTTGTTTGTTTCACCAGGAATTTCAAATCCAAAATAAGGACCGTCACGCGATATATCCCATTCTTGTAAACCTTGAGAGAACCATTCATTAAGTTTGTTACGAACCCCTTCTTGGACATGGTCTGGGTTTTCTATCCAAGCGGATAATTCCTTTTGGAAGTCTTGGAGTTTGAAAAATAAGTGTTTTGATTTTTTTAAGCCGGGAGTATTTCCGCAAATTGCACAATGGGAATCAACTAAATCTTTTGGGGAGTAGTTTGATCCACAGACTTCACAACCATCGCCATATTGCTCTTTTGCGCTACACTTTGGACAAGTCCCTTTAATGAAACGATCGGGAAGAAACATTTTGTCGTGTTCACAATAGGATTGTTCGATTTCCCTTTCTGCGATATGAGATTTCTTTTTTAGGCTATTGTAAATTTCTTCTGAAAAATGACGATTTTCTGGGGAGTTTGTAGAATAGTAGTTATCGTATTCTATATAAAATCCAGTTAAATCTTGGTAATGCTCTTTATGAATTTTGGAAACTAATTCTTCCGGTGAAATTCCTTCTTTTTTTGCGGCAAGCATGACGGGTGTGCCATGTGTGTCATCAGCGCAGAAGAAATAACATTCGTTGCCCATGAGCTTTTGGTATCTCACCCAAATATCTGCTTGGACACCTTCTAACATATGACCCAAGTGAATAGAGCCGTTAGCGTAGGGCAGGGCGGTGGTGACTAATAGTTTTCGTTTTTTCATATGGCTTTTTTACCACGGTTGAACAGCGATGAACACCGATTTAGATAAGTTACATTTTCAATCAGTGTATCGATTGTCTATGAGTGGGGATTTTTTAGAGCGTCTTAGAGCTTTGCGATTTTTTGACTTTTTTGATATTTTCTGCCACTTCGGTAATTTTTGCTTTTACAGCTTCTACTTTACCTTCTGGCATTTTGGTTTGAATTTCTTCTGTGATTTTGTTGTAGTTGTCTATGATTTTAGATCTGGTGTCTTCGTAGTTTTTACCAGCTACACTTGTAAATTCTTTGATATCATGAATGATTTTGTCGAGAGATTGTCTGATTTGAACTGCACCTTCTGAATTATCTTGTGCTCCCTTTGTGCTAAGCTCTGTGTAGGATTTTTCGAGTTCAGTTTTTGCTCTTTCTAAACCTTCTTTACCGGCTTGTAGAAGTCCAATACCTACGTTAAGAATGTCCATAATTTGTTTTTCCATTTAATCTCTCCTATAAAATAAAAGATTTACCAATATATGACCAAAGTTATATAGTAGACTCATAGATAAACCAAAAAACCAAATAGGAAACGATGGAACGAGACATAACAAAAAGATTTGAGCATTTTCACGCTTTTTTGCCTAAAATTCAGGCATTTTTAATAGAAACCCAAAGCAAGGCGGGGTTAAAAATCAACAAAAAAGGTCCGATTGACCTGGTAACGGAAGCGGATTTAGGCTCCGAAAAAATGGTAATCGAGGAAATACGTAGGTTTTTTCCAGATGATCACATCATGGGAGAAGAAGGAACTAACTATGAAGGCAAAAACCAATACCGATGGGTGATTGACCCAGTTGACGGGACAACCAACTACGCCCACAGACTTCCCCTTTACGGGATTTGTTTGGGACTTGAGAATTTAGAGGCAAATAGGATCGACATGGGAATCGTCAGTTTTCCTGCTTTGAAAGATACATACCACGCCATTCGCGGGAAAGGTGCTTTTAAAAATGGAGAACCAATTTTTGTATCTCAAACTAGTGAGTTGATCGACTCTTTGGTCTCAACAGGTTTCCCGTACGAAAAACACAAACGAATGGAAAGTATCATCGAAAATCTAAGATCCATGCTTTTGTCCGTACGAGATGTTCGTAGAACTGGTGTTGCTAGTTTGGATCTTTGTTGGGTTGCCGAAGGAAGATTTGACGCCTATTGGGAGGAAAATCTGAAACCTTGGGATATGGCTGCTGCTTCTATCATTGTTGAAGAAGCTGGTGGAAAACTTTCTACCTTCGATGGCAATGAGTTTTCTATTTCTGTTCCAAATCTTCTTGCGAGTAATTCTATCATTCATCAAAAAATGATCAATCGCCTCTCTGTGATTTCGCCTATCGTTCTAGGAGAATTTGGGATTTGAAAATAAGAGTTTACCACCGATGAACACCGAGGTCGCCGATCACGAAATGATGTTAATTTGATTTATTATATTCTTTTCTGTTTCATAACGAGCGTATATTATTCAATTCCAAAATCAAAATAAAAACCATCGTTCTTTTATCGGTGTCCATTGGTCAATGCTGTACAATTAAGGATNNCTTCTTAACTTGACAGCATTGTCCATTGGTGGTAATCTTCTAATTTTACCTGACTTTTATCATGTAAGGAAAAATTGGAATGTATTATCTTTTCTAATAGAAATATCTGGTAATTGGCAAACTGCGGTAAATAAAATGAATCCACTAGAACAAAGTAAAGAAGAGTTAATTACCCAAATAGGTAGATTGTTGCAAGTAAATGCAAAGTTACAAGCTCAATTAAGCCAGACAGATTTTCGATTTTTGGTTGAGGGTATTCCAGGAATTGTATATTTATTCTCTACTAAAAATGGAGGAATATTTTATTCTTCACATGTAGCGGATATTCTTGGGTTTGCTCCATCACAATTAATTTCGAATCCAATGTTGTGGCATGATTCAATTCATCCAGAAGATATTCCTCAGGTAAATCAAATTATCCAAAGAGTAATAGAAGATAAATCTTTTTCTATTGAATACAGAATTAAAGATAGTAATGGAAAATGGCACTGGTTCGAAGATCGTTCACTTGAATTCAAAGCGACAAATGATGATTTTCTCGTCATTGGACATGCGCTTGATATAACCGAGCGCAAAGAGACTGAAAAATTATCGAATGATAATCAAGAAAAATACCAATTACTCTTTACCACCATGACAGAAGGAGTTGCATTAAATGAAATTATTTATGACGAAAATCAAGAGATGGTGGATTATCGGATAATCGAGGTAAACCACGCATTTTATTCAACCGCTGATTACCATGATATTCAAGTTATAGGAAATGTAGCAACTAAGCTGTATGGAATATCTAGTGAACTTATCAAATCATTTTGGAAGACACATAAAGAACTGAACGTCACACAGTACGCAAAAATGGTTAGCCCTTTAAACAATAAGACTTTTCTTATTTCAACATCCCCATTTAAAAATGATAAATTTGTAACTGTCTTTTTTGATATTACTTCACAAGAAGCCGCAGATCTGAAATTAAAAGAAAGTGAGACAAGATGGCAGTTTGCGCTGGAAGGCGCCGGCGATGGGATATGGGATTGGAACGCAAAGACAAATGAAGTTTTTTTCTCGAAACAATGGAAAGTAATGCTTGGTTATGACGAATCTGAAATTGGCAATTCCCTAGATGAGTGGGAAAAACGTGTTCATCCAGACGATAAAGAAAAATGTCTCCAAGATCTAGAAAAACATTTTTCCGAAAAATCAGAATTTTACCAGAACGAACATCGTATGCTTTGTAAAGATGGAAGTTATAAATGGATTCTAGATAGAGGAAAAGTAATCGATTGGGATAACGAAGGTAAACCACTAAGAGTAATTGGAACTCATTCTGATATTTCAAATCGGAAAAATATCGAAAAAGAAGTTATTCGACAAAACGAAGAATTAGCAGAATTAAACGCTTCCAAGGACAAGTTTTTTTCTATCATTGCACATGACCTAAGAGGTCCTTTTAGTGGTTTTCTCGGTTTGACTCAAATGATGGATAACGATGATATGCCTCTGGAACAAATGAAACAATTAAGTAAACTCATGCATAGCTCGGCTGAAAATCTTTTTAAACTATTAGAAAATCTACTTACATGGGCAAGTATGCAAAAAGGTACGATAGAATTTAATCCTAAAAAATACTTTTTGTCAGAAATTTTAAACGAAAGTATAGATGTATTGTATGATTTTGCAAAACAAAAAGATATAAAAATTTTAAACCAAACTTCTCGAAACTTAGAGGTTACTGTCGATTCTATTATGCTTAGTACAATTATTCGCAACCTAATTTCTAACGCAGTTAAGTTTTCTAATAGAGGCGGCAAAGTAATAGTTGGCGCAGAAGAAAAAAACAATCAAGTTGTGATCTATGTCCAAGACAACGGAATTGGCATGGACGAAAAAATGCGAAACGACGTTTTTAAAATAGACCAAAAAACAACCCGCAAAGGCACAGAAAAAGAACTAAGCACTGGACTAGGTCTTCTTCTCTGCAAAGAGTTCGTAGAAAAACACCAAGGAAAAATTTGGGTAGAAAGCCAAGTTGATAAAGGTAGTACTTTTTATTTCACACTTGGTCTTGTATAAATTAAACTAAAAAGAATTCGTCACTTTCACCAAGTTCTTCGAGTTGTAGCCCATTTCATCCACACGAGAAATGATTTTCTGAAACTCTGCTTCTGTTAGCGTTGGTGTTCGTGCCATAATCCAAATATAAGTTTGGTCAGGTACACCAATGACCGTCCATTTATAACTCGGATCCAAATCTATGATAAGGTAATCAAATTTGAGAGGCCAAAATGGAGAAACTTTCCAATAGGAATTATTGATTTTGTCTATGATATACCCAGTTTGCGGAATTGATTTTTTCGGTCCTGTCAGACTTCCTTTATTGAAATTAAAACTAATATCAATCTGATCTTTTTGTGAATTGTAAGTATAAATCTCAACCGCATTAAAAGCATTTTCCTCAAACGACGTTGGACGACTTGCGATTACATACCATTTGCCCATAAACCGATTTAGATCAACACTCGGCACAGTCTTTCGAAATCCCTCCGTTTCTTTACATTGCACAATCACAAACAAAAGAAAAACTATCTTCATAAAATTGAATTTTTTAAATCTATTCATAACGCTTCCTTGGAAAATACTATCTAAATCTACAATACTAGAAATTTAAGACTTCTTGTCTAGTTACTAAATGCNNGTTCTTAACCTTTCTATCTATGATATGGACTACTGCATAAAAAGAATTGGTTGTTAAAATAGAAGATAGTGGTTACGCAGAAATAGCTGGTAAATCATTTCACTTAGATCGTTATTGTTTTGATTCTATCCCAGAAAAAGAAATTTTTGACATACTCATTCATGACAGTAAAGTAGAAGGAGTTTGGTTCACTGGAATGCTCACTCATGGACAGACTGACTTCTTTATAAATTACATTGAGCCAGATTCAAATACTCTTAGAAGTTATTACCATGATTTTTTAATTAAACTCCCAAATGGCAAATATCAAATTTTGGAAATTAAAGCGGATTACTTGGTAGATGATTCCGTTGTTCGCGCCAAAGCAGAATATGCCACACAATTAGCTAACGTGAGTTCGATGTAAAGGGAGATTACTCATTGTCACCCCCGAAATTTTCTGTCGGGGGTCTCAAGTATGATAAAATTCTACTTAGAACTACAGATTCCCAACAGAAAATTTTGGGAATGACAATTTGAATTGCTCTTTAGCATTGTTCAGAATTCTTACATCGAATTCACAATTAGCTAATTCAAATGAAATGGAATACAAACTATTAAAGATTTCCGAAATTCTACATCACTCGTTTAAGATGTATGAGTAAGATGAAAAGAATTGTACATTATATATTTTGCTTCAGTTGACATTTTAATTTCTATCCAATTGACCAATGCCTAACGAAAGGTATACAAAATTCTATCATTGCTATGAAACAGGAGTCAGAGAAAAGTTTGAGAGTGTTTACTTTTTTGAATTAAAGACCAAAAACTCCATCAAAACAAGTTATACTTCAAAATACACCAAATTGCTCGGACTCCGTCTTTCCAGCCAATTTTTTTGCCTTCTGCGTAGGTGCGACCGTAGTAAGAGATTCCTACTTCGTAAATTCGAATTTCTTTTATTTTGGTAAGTTTTGCTGTTATTTCAGGTTCAAATCCAAAACGATTTTCTTCGATTTTAATGGATTGGATAATTTCTCTTCTAAATGCTTTGTAACATGTTTCCATGTCAGTCAAGTTGATATTGGTGAACATATTGGAAAGTGTGGTTAATACCATGTTACCCAACCGATGCCAATAATACACAACACGATGTGGTCCGGCTCCTAAAAAACGAGAACCAAATACAACATCAGCTTTCCCTTTAGCAATTGGATCTATCACCGTTGGAATTTCAAACGGATCATATTCTAAGTCAGCATCTTGGACGATCACAATATCACCCTTAGCCGCTTGAAATCCAGTTCGTAGAGCTGCTCCTTTGCCTTGATTGACTTCGTGTAAAATCAAACGATCAACAAGATGTTTTAATTCATTTTGTAATAGATTGCGTGTTCCATCTTTAGAACAATCATCTACAACAATAATTTCCTTATCTTCAATAGGAACTTTTCTAACTACTTCCAAAATATTTTGGATGGTATTCTTTTCATTATAACATGGAATAACAATGGATAATTTCATTTTGCCTTTAGTCCCACAATACTATCCATTCTAAAATCAACGATGATGTTTGAACAATTTTCGATAATCATTTCTGCTCCCGTATCAAAGGCTATCCCGTTGTATTTTTTAAATAATTCTGGGTAATCTTTTTCGTTAAATTTAAAAACTAATTTCATATTGATTTTTTTGTTCTTTGCTGCGTCTTCTAGGTAGAAAGAAATATGTTTTAATGCAAGACATCCTTCTTTCATGATTGCTTGGTTATCTTGTTCGATCTTGCCTTGATTCAAAGAAGGGCTTGAAAGAATTTTCATATGCTCTGTGATTCGAAAAGGGTGTTGCCCCATACGACTCAGACCAATTCTTTCTAGCTGAATGATGGCATCATGGATACTATTAATCTCAGCTGTGCCTCTAAAAATTTGATATAATAATTGTAGATCCGTCTCTACAAATTTGGCTATAGCTCCATAGAAATACTTCAACTCATTTTTAGCCATTGGATGAAAATCAATTTTATTGTATTTTAAAATTCTAGTTTCATTTTCTTCTACAATTTTGTTAATTGTGTTTCCTTGGCTTGCTTCTTTTCTAGCTTTAATTTCTTTGTGTTTTGCCTTTAGCTGCTCTAAAAAAATCAACTCATCCTTAAAAAAAAGCTCTAAACTACCACGGGATCGAAGAACTTGCGTATAACGTTCTTCAAAGGGACTCAGTTTAAAAATGTTAGGATTCTCTTGTGCATAAGTCCTGTATTCATTTCGGACTTTTAACAAAAGGGCTTCTATTTCTTTGTTTGATAACTCTGCCATAATATTTATACGTTCGACCTAATCCAATTTTCAATACTTCGTTTCAAAAAATCCAAATCATTTAAGCAATAAAGTGCGGCAGATTTAGAATCTCTAAAAAGAGTTTGATTTTGAAAACTTAAAGTTTTGATCTGGTCTTCTTCTTTCTTGTTTAGAACACCTAATAGATCTATGACCATTTTGGCAAACTTTTTTACTAAAAGTAAACTTGGTTCTTGTATTTCCCAACGTAAAACATAATCGAGTCTCAACTTATCATTTTCTAATGTTGCCAAAAAATCTTTTTGAACATAAGAATAATTCATTGAGTAATGATTTATGGACTTTGGAAAAGAAGTAATCTCTTTAAAACGATTGTGTAAATTTTCCAATATATGAAAAATTTCTGATTCAAACTCACGAGTAAAATTGGAAACTATATTTTTATTTTCTGAAGGGTCACCGGTAAGCTCAAAAATACGAGAATTTTTTACATTCGCGAGTGTGGAGAGAATTCTATCTTTATCCTTATCAATACATTTGAGTAAATCAAATACATATCTTTTTTCATCTAAAATTGAAAGTGGATTTACTAAAGAATTATCAAATTTCTTAGAGCTAGAAGTCGAACTTGTCTCAATGTTTAGATCAATATCACCTAATAAATCGTCGTCATCGGAAGGGAACATACTATTTATTTCTGCCTTGTCAGAGTCTCTAATTTGTTGTTTATGTTTTTTGTCCATCTCCTCGTCCATAAACAAATCAGACAAGTCAGCTTCCTCTGGTGCTGAGAAGTTGGAGGTGGACAATTTATTATGACTTGAATCAACTTGTAAATCTGACTTTGATTGAACTCGAAAAATCTCGGGTTTACGACTTTCCTTGCCAAATCGAATCACAAACCGATTTCCATCCTTATCTATATATCTCTTGTCTAATTGATCAATTCTGAGATTGTTTTGAATCTCTTTAATCGATTCAATTGGTATATATTCGTTATCTTTACTCATTCTTAATTATGTCTAAAAACATCTCAGTGATTAATTCGCCAGCATATTCATTTAAGTAACTATGATTCTCTCGGCAAATAGAATTTAAAATAAAAAAATAATTACTATGTAGAAATAAACGAATATTTTTTTTATTTTCCATATGAGTATAATGTTTTTCTACTTCAAATTGCTTTACAAGTGCAATTTTTAAAAGAATGTTCAAGTCAAACATTTCCATTTGCAAAATACGAACAAGTCCCTCATCTAAACTAATCAAAATTGGATACATAAAATTCCCCCTATTATATACTCTGTTTAAAAATGAGAATATGTGCGAAAGTATCGAATTTTTTATTTTAACTTGACTCAAAGCCCTAGAATCACAGGATTGTAAGTAGAATTAGGTAAAATTTTTTATTAAAGGTAATTACATTGGCAAATTTAAAGTCATCTAAAAAAGACATCAGAAGATCAGAAAAAAGAAGAGATAGAAATGCAAAAAAGAAGTCATCCATTAGAACTTTTGCAAAAAACATTCTCAAATCAGTAAAAGCAGGCAAGAAAGAAGATGCAGTAAAGTTCTACAACGAATACGCTTCCTTATTAGATAAAGCAGCAAAAGCTAAAATCATCCACAAAAAAGCTGCCGATAGAGGCAAAAGCAGAATTTCTGTTAAGATCGCATCTATTAAGAGCTAAGCACTAAAAAATAATATTTAGATTCATGGTACCCCGTCTGCGAATTTCATAAAATTAAAAATATCTCTAAGTTTTTTCTAATTTCGCTAGACAAAATCTTACATTTATTTTTTCTGGAATGTATCTCAGGGCGATTAGCTCAGCTGGGAGAGCAGCTGCCTTACAAGCAGCGGGTCGGCAGTTCAATCCTGTCATCGCCCATGTTCTATTTATTAAATTTTAATAAAATTTAATATGAACTACAAAGAGTCAACTATCCCAAACTCCAATTCCTTAATGATCTCCGTTTCGGGGATTAGAGGAATTATCCCCACCGGTCTTAACTTACAAAGTTTAATCCAATTTACGTTAGCTTACGCAAAAGTTCTAAATCCAAAAACGATAGTAATCGGCAGAGATTCTAGACCAAGCGGAGAGTTTATTGAAAATATTGTGTCAGGCGTATTACTATCTATTGGCATAAACGTTAAAATAATTGGAATTGTCCCTACTCCAACCTTAAAGTCAATAGTCAATGAAACCAAAAGTGATGGTGGAATTATGATCAGCGCATCTCATAACCCACTTGAATGGAATGCATTTAAGTTTGTAGGCAAAAATGGTTTTTTCTTTGATGCGGCACAGATAAACAAATTAAAAGAATTCATAGTAGAGGATAATCTGCCTTTACCCAAATTTTCACCCAACTCAACCAAACAAGACGTATCCTCCGAATATACAAATTTACATTTTGAATCAGTCTTTAAACAAATAGAAGTTTCAAAAATCAAAAAGAAAAAATTCAAAGTATTCGTAGATGCAGTAAATGGTGGTGGTAGTTTTATCGTTCCCACCTTCTTAGAAAAATTAGGTTGTAAAGTGTATAGACAATACTGCACTCCTGACGGAACCTTCCCTCGTCCTCCCGAACCAACACCATCTGCATTAGCTAAAACAGCTAAACTAATGAAAAAAACAGATGCAGATATTGGATTTGCATTAGATCCAGACGCGGACAGACTAATTGTATTAACCTCTAAACGAGGAGTCATTTCAGAAGAGTATACTTTACCTCTTAGCGTATACTCTGTATTAGACTCAAAGTCAAAAAATATTGTGATTAACTTGTCTACTAGTTTTATTACAAAAGAAATTGTTGCTCCATACGGCAAAACAGTTCATCTAGCAAAAGTAGGTGAGGCTAATGTAGTTCAGGAAATGATTGAGAAAAAAGCATTTTTTGGTGGAGAGGGTAATGGCGGTGTGATTGATCCAACGATTAGTTCGTTCGGACGTGATTCCCTTGCAGGCATAGGACATATTTTAAATTTTCTTTCCTTGAATAAAACAAATATAGATAAACAATTAGATCTCATGCCAAAGCTATTTATGAAAAAGGAAAGTATTGCTATACAAGGTCAAAATATTTCCAAAATTTTTAATAAGTTAAAAGACATTTATAAAGATAGCACAATGAGCGAAAAAGATGGAATTAGATTTGATTTTGAATCCTCTTGGATACATGTCAGAGCTTCTAATACGGAGCCAATTATTCGAATTATAGCAGAGGCTAAAAATGAAAATGATTTGCAAATGCTTCTTAAAAAAACTAAAGAAAAAATAGAGAGTTAACAATATGTGTGGAATTGTAGGTTATGCAGGAAATAAAAGTGTCGAATCCGTTCTTATGGTTGGTTTAGCATGTCTCGAATACAGAGGATATGACTCTGCGGGCATAGCAGTCATTGATAATGATGAAATCGAAATCAGAAAAGAAAAAGGAAAGATAAAAGCCCTCGAAGCTCTTCTAAGAGAAAAGCCAGTAAGAGGAAACGTTGGAGTAGGTCACACAAGATGGGCAACTCATGGTGAACCAACACAAATCAATGCTCATCCTCATACAAATGAAAAACAAACCATAGCAATAGTTCACAATGGAATCATTGAAAACTATATGCAACTAAAACTCAAGTTACAATCACTTGGTTATATATTTCAAAGCAGTACAGACACTGAGGTTATTTCTCATTTACTCTCGATGGAAATAAACTCTAAAAAAACAGTAAAAGATTCTCTCCTAAGTGTATTTAAAACGATTCAAGGCAAATGGGCGATAGCCGCTGTTTTTGAAAGTGAACCTGAGAAAGTTTTTTTTGCTCAAGATGGAGCACCGCTATTAATTGGTAAAGGTAAAAATGAATATTTTTTAGCTTCTGATCTTTCTGCTTTAGTAAGAAATTCCACTGAAGTATGTTACATCAAACCAAAACAATGGGGATATTTCTCTAAAAATGAATTAGTTTTATTTGATTTTGATGGAAATGAAGTTGTTCCAGAAATGAAAAAACAAGAAGCAAAATGGGAAGATGTGGATAAGAACGGTTTTCCTCATTACATGCTCAAAGAAATTTACGAACAAGCAAGTATTTTTAGAAAAGTAATTGAAAGAAGAATCAAAGAAAATGGTGAGTTAGATTTTTCTGAAATGGGACTTAGTAAAGAAATACTTTCTAAAGTAAATAGAATCGTAATCCAAGCAGCAGGGACTAGTCTTCATTCAGGAATGATTGGAAAACACTACTTAGAACAATTCACAAAAATCCAAACAGACACAGAAATGTCCTCTGAATTTAGATACCGTAATCCTGTTGTGGAAGGTGATACTTTAATTATAGCAATTTCTCAATCAGGAGAAACAGCAGACACTCTTGCAAGTATTCATGAAGCCAAGGCAAAATTTCTAAAAGTTCTTTCCATGGTTAATAACGTTAACTCAACTATCGCTCGGGAGTCTGACGCATTTATAGACACATGCGCAGGAATGGAAATTGGAGTTGCTAGTACAAAAGCGTTTACTGCGCAAGTATTACATTTACTTCTTTTTGCGATGTATTTTTCCTCTATCAAATGGATGATGTCAGATGAACTTAGAAAAGAACTGATAGATGAAATCAAACAACTCCCAACCAAAATTGATGCTATATTAAACAGAGCATCCGAAATAGAAAAATGGGCTTCTGATTTTGTAAACACAAAAGACTTTGTGTTCCTAGGAAGAACTTACAACCACCCCATCGCACTAGAAGGCGCACTTAAACTGAAAGAAATTTCTTATATACATGCTTCAGGTTATGCAGGTGGCGAATTTAAACACGGACCTATTGCACTTATCACAAAAGAAGTTCCGGTTGTTTGTATCGCAAATAAATCAGAAATCTATCCAAAAATGATTTCCAATATCCAAGAAATAAAAGCGAGAAATGGAAAAATTATAAGCATAGTTACAGAAGGCGATGTGGAAGCAAAATCTCTTTCAGACTATTGTTTTGAAGTACCTGTTTGTCATGAGTTTTTAAGCCCAATTCTAAACGTAATTCCACTTCAACTTTTATCTTATTATGTGGCAATTGCAAGAGGTTGTACGCCAGACCAACCTAGAAACTTAGCTAAATCTGTAACGGTAGAATAAAATTAGCCTCATGAAGAATAAAATTCACAGGATTTTAATAAACGAGTCAGAAATTCCCGATGGTCTAGAAATTCTGACTCGTTTCAAATCATTTTCTGAAATCCACACAGGAATTTTTTCAACTGTTCGTAGGTTACGAATTCAATATCCTGGAGCATTAATCTATTACAAAAATCCAAATTCCTTTTTTACAAAAGCATTTCTAGAAAGAAATCCTGAATGTAAATTGTATAACGAGGAAAAAGTTGACTTAGAGATTACTCCCGCAGATTATTTGTCATGGAAATTACTCCCACAAATCTCTAAACAAATAGAAGAAGACTTAGGTTACTATGACGAAACCGCTAAGTGGCAAAAAAAGTTCAAAGTAAAAGCTGATAGATTTCATATCTATGGAAAAAGTAAACATCTTTATATTCATCCAAGCTCAATCATATACCCCAATGTAGTATTTGATGTTAGCTCCGGTCCAATTATTATAGATAAGAATGTAAAAATTACTTCCTTCTCATTTTTAGAAGGACCTTTGTACATTGGCGAGGACTGTAGAATTGACAACGCTCGAATTGGGGGAGCAAGTATCATTGGTCAAGCATGTCGGATTGGTGGGGAAGTAGAAAATTCCATTTTTGAAAACTTTGCCAATAAACACCATGAAGGTTTTGTGGGACATTCGCATATTGGAAGCTGGGTAAATATTGGAGCACTTGCAACAACAAGTGATCTAAAGAATAATTATGGAATTGTAAAAGTAAAAACTCAAAGTAAACAAATCAGTACTGATACAATTAAATTTGGTTCTATCATTGGAGATTTTTCCAAAATTGCAATCGGCGTGATGTTAAACACAGGAACGATTATAGATATAGGATCTAACGTTACATCAAGCAGGGCAAATGGCTATATACCTCCCTTCACTTGGGCAGATTCCTCTGAAAAATACAGACTAGACCACTTCATTCAAGATACAAAAAAAATAATGGCAAGAAGAAACCAAACACTTAGTTTTGAGGAAGAAGTTCTTTTAAAAAGTTTGTATGAAGGTTAAAGATGTCAGAAGTTTTAGAATCCAAAATTGATACAAGTTCAAACGAATTCAAAGAAAATTATAAAGATTTAGAATCCAAAACGTCTCAAATTAAAAACCTAATCAATAAAATAAAACTTGGTGGCGGAGAGAAAACCATCGCCAAACATAAAGAGCGCGGAAAACTAACGGCGCGAGAAAGAATTCAAAATCTAATTGATAAAGAAACTTCCTTCTTAGAAATAGCAAACCTTGCGGCTGAAGCCGTTTACCCCGATCATGTTCCATCCGCAGGTATTGTTACAGGAATAGGAAGAATTAACGGCGTTGATTGTATGATTGTTGCCAACGATGCAACTGTGAAAGGCGGAACCTACTACCCATTAACCGTCAAAAAACATATTCGTGCTCAAGAAATTGCAATGGAGAATCGGCTAACGTGTATATACCTCGTTGACTCAGGTGGAGCGTTTCTTCCCAAACAAGATGAAGTATTTCCAGACAAAGACCATTTTGGGAAAATCTTTTTCAATCAAGCCCAAATGTCAGCCAAAGGAATTGCACAAATTGCAGTGGTGATGGGTAGTTGCACTGCTGGCGGAGCTTATATTCCTGCTATGTGCGATGAATCTATCATAGTAAAAGGAAACGGAACTATTTTTCTAGGTGGTCCTCCATTAGTGAAAGCTGCAACTGGTGAAATAGTAACTCCAGAAGAACTAGGTGGTGCAGACGTACATTGTAGAACTTCAGGGGTAACTGACCATTATGCGGAAGATGATTTTCATGCAATCGAAATTACCCGCTCCATTGTAAAAACATTAAACCTTACTCCGAAGAACAATTCAAACACAATCACATACAAAGAACCACTTTATCCTTCGGAAGAGATTTACGGAATCATACAACGTGACACAAGAAAAAGTTATGAAGTAAAAGAAATCATAGCAAGGCTAGTAGACGGTTCTGAATTTCAGGAATTTAAAAAACTTTATGCCACAACCATTGTCACAGGATTTGCGACTATTTACGGTTATCCGGTTGGAATTATTGCAAATAACGGTGTATTATTCTCGGAAAGTGCTCTTAAAGCAACTCACTTTATAGAACTCTGCAACGCTCGTAAAATTCCTCTTTTATTTTTACAAAACATAACCGGATTCATGGTTGGAAAAAAATACGAAAACGCAGGAATCGCGCGTGATGGTGCCAAAATGGTAAACGCAGTTTCTACATCCGTAGTTCCTAAATTCACAGTCATCATAGGCGGCTCTTATGGAGCAGGAAATTACGGAATGTGCGGAAGGGCATTTGGTCCTAGGCTATTATGGATGTGGCCTAACGCAAAAATCTCTGTGATGGGCGGGGAACAAGCGGCTAATGTGCTATTAACCGTAAAACTTGACCAGTTAGCAAAAGAAGGCAAATCCATGTCACCAGAAGAGCAAGCCGAATTCAAACGTCCAATCTTAGAAGACTACGAAAACCGTTCTTCTTGTGTGTACAGCTCTGCTCGTCTCTGGGATGATGGAATTCTAGATCCAAAAGAAACACGACACGCACTAGGTCTTGCCCTTGCAGTTGCGGCTAAACAAGATACACCTGAGCCTAAGTATGGAATTTATAGAATGTAAGAAATGTTATATGCCATTTCTTAAAATCATTAGTTTTCTAAACGCATTTTTCCATTTCGAACACGTTGCGGATGACGTCCTACTTTAACACTTGCAATCTCTTTTTCTTCAGCAAAGGAAATTACGGCTACTCTGTCTTCTTCGCTTACTGATACATAGCAATTCTTCCCATCTGCACTTTCGGTTGACCAATAAGGCTTTGGACCAACAGGAATAATTTTGTATTTAAAATCACTTCTATTCACAATCGCCGCATAGGCGGACATGGTTCCTGCGACGCAAAGTTTGGTTCCTTCTGAATTAATCGCGATTCCATGATGAGCGGAATTTAGTTGGTATCCGCTAAAGTTGAGTTGTCTAATGTTATCCGGAATAGGAAGCTCAGCTACACGGGTAATTTTATCCAACTCCATATCATATTCAAAGAATCCATGAAAGAAAGAAATCTGCAAATACGCATAACGCTCATCGGGAGCAATCGCCATTGGTCGCACTGCTGAATCAATCCAAGGTCTGCCAAATTCTATTAGTTTTTCCTTCATATCTACTCGTTTTAAAACTTTCATGGTCTCTGCATCTACGATTTGAAAATACCGTTTGCCTTTGATCCAATCTAAGAAGCTAGAGATAAACGGAACGTATACTTTTCCGATACTTGCATGGAAGATTCGTTTTCCATCTCTGGAGTAATTACTTTCGTGTGGTTGGTCGCCTGATTCAAACTCAGCTCGAATTTTTCCTGTTTCCGTGTCGATTGCATGAACTTTTTTGGCTGTGGAAGCAGAGACTAAGAATGTTTTACCGTCAGGCGAAATTGCCGAATGGTCTGCTCTATTTCCTTCTACTTTTGTGCGCCAAATTATTTTTCCATTGTTTACATCCATCGCTATTACATCTGCAAAACTAGGACGAGAGACAAATAAGAGTTTGCCGTCATTAGAAGTAAACATATCATCTACCATCTGAACGTTTCCTTCTCCGATTACATTTTTTATGAGGCTAAAGAATATTTTCCCTTTGAGAGTAGAAGTCGCTTCCGCCACTCTTTCTTCGTAATCAGGCACGATATTGAGTCGTTTGATAACCTTAAATGTAACGGGATCAAAAATATCCGCAGTTCCCTCCCAATTATTTCCCACCACCACTACATCTCTCAGTGGAGCCTCTGCTTTGAGTGGCTCGTTTGTAAAGAAGAAGTTTATCGTAATAATTGCAATTGCAAAAGCGCAATTTCTCAATCGAATTTGTTTAAGTAAAAGTTCTAGTTTCATATTTCCTCTAGTAACCGATAACGTGAGTTTACCATAAGGATTTTGAATTTGTCATTCCCAAAATTTTCAGTTGGGAATCTGTAGTTCTAGGCAGGATTTTATATTACTTGAGACCCCCGATAAAAAATTTCGGGGGTGACAGTGAGCAATCTTCCGTTACACCAAATTCACGTTAATTAAAGCCTTATCCTTGCCTAACTTTCCAAAACTTCTTATTTCTGGCAATAGGAATTATTCAGCAAAATTCGATTTTTTCTCGATACCAATTCGGAACAATAAAACAAATAAAATCGCTGTTATCGGTGTGCCGAGTAATGTTTCCAGCCAAGTTTTTGCAACCAAGTTGCCAATCGTGTTCAAGAAAAATACAATGCAAAGAATCCATATTACAGATTCCACAACTAGATTATGTTGCCCCATTTTGATATGTTTTCTTTTTAATACCACGACCCAATAACATAACACCTGGATTACTAAAGATAGAATTTCGAATAAGAGTAACTCATCCTTAGTCTGCATCCTGCCTCCCCATAAATATTCTAGCGGCACAATATCAAAAACAACAATTCCTACGATAACCGCAAAATGAAATACGGAAAAGATTCCAAATAGCACAAGACATATTTTAATGGCTAACGAAAAGTTAACCACACTTCGTATTTTTTCTAAATATGTTTTCATTTCCTATCCTTTGTTTTGTGCAAGCAAATCAAACGAATCCACAACAGCACGCCTAAAATCTTTTCCACAAAATAAAAAAGATCCCACATGCCCATGCTCCACCCACCGTAGACTCGCCTCTTGCCAATGCTCTTTGATAATTTCTGTCGAATAATTAGGAATATACGCATCCTTTCTTGCACCCACAATCACAACTGCATCGGGACGTTTGGGTTTTGGAAATACGCGAATATCCGAACAATCTAAAATATCTCGCATAAACTTTTTGGCATCCCCTCTTTCGCCTAACTCTTTTTGTAAAGTAGACCAATCGCAGATTTTACTTATCAGTCCATCTGTGTAAACAGGAGAGCCTGAATGACTAGGTATACAAGCAGAAACCGCTACTTCTAATTCAGAGCGAGCGGCGGAGGTTAAGGCAACGTATCCTCCCAT
Source organism: Leptospiraceae bacterium UBA2033 (assembly GCA_002333425.1). Classification (GTDB taxonomy): domain Bacteria; phylum Spirochaetota; class Leptospiria; order Leptospirales; family Leptospiraceae; genus UBA2033. Next base: position 4,241 of record DDBL01000126.1, on the reverse strand, counting down.
GCTAATTCCTGTAACTCCAAGTGTGCTATGCCCTCTGCTTTTTAAATACCGTAAAAGTGCAACTCCTTCATCGGTTGCAGCACGAGACATGCGCAAAAACTCTGTAAACCTCTGGATCATTACACCCTTTTGGTCTTTTGGTTTTCTTCTTCCATAGAATGGATTTTCTAATAATAGGGAGCCAATTCCGATTTTGGCAAGTGGGATAGCCATTGTTAGCCGTCTTCTGGAAAATCCTTGATCCCCAGTTGCCGCAAAATGAATCACGATTGGTGTTTCAGCATGAACTTGTTTAGGAAGAATGAATTGCAGATATGCACGTTTAGCCTCTTCTGGGAGTTCCACTACTACTTTTTCTTTTCCCTTCGTGTATTCAAATAAAAAGGGAGATTCAAAATATCCATTCCGAATGGTAAGACCTTTCTCGGAAATTCCAGATTCCCAGTGAATGGAAATCTCTCACACTGGACGAAGGTGAAGTTTACTTGGTTCGGTGGATAGAATATACTCTAAAGCCGTCATTTCCCCCCAACCTTTTGTAAAAAACAAATCTCGGTTTACTAAAGTAGAATAGGCTTTGTCGAGTAAACTTTGCATTCACTTAAAATTACACTGGAGCGATTTCAGTCAATTCTCATTTATCTAAAAATACTTCTCCTCCTTCCCAATCCGGTGGTGCACCATGGACGTTGTAGTACTGTGCTCGTTTGAGGTAAAACGCAGTTGCCGTATCGAGTGGATTTATCTCTAAAACTTTTTTGAAAAAATCAATACTAGCCTCAAATGCTTTTTGTTTATAAAGAAGATTTCCTGTTTCAAAATCATTTTTCGTAATCATAAATTTTTCGAGTAAGTCTTCTGGAAGTCCATCTAGAATTTCTATTACAAAGATACTGTCCTCTTTTCCTTTCACAAGGACGTTATCCAACAAACGAAAATTGAATTTCCTCGCATCATTTAAACTGGTAAATGTATTTTCACTGATTAAAATATTGCTCCCATAATGTTTGGTTAACCCTTCTAATCGAGAAGCAAGGTTTACTGCATCCGAAATCACAGTCCCTTCCATTCTTTCGTCATGTCCGATTGTGCCTAATATCAAACTTCCAGTATGTAATCCAATTCCAACTTTTATCGGAATACTTCCCAGCTTTTTTCTAACTTGATTATATTTATGAATTTCTTTTTGCATTTCAATCGAGGCTAACAACGCGTCATCTGCATTGTTAGGAAATAATCCCATAATCGCATCCCCAATGTATTTATCTATAAATCCATTATTTTTCTTTATAATTGGTGCAATTCGATTTAAGTAAGTATTTAGAAACTTAAAATTTTCCGTTGGTGTCATTTTTTCTGATAGAGAGGTAAATGAGCGTATGTCGGAAAAAAGAATCGTCATCTCTTTTTGAATATGATCTCCTAAGTTAATATCAAGTATAGACTTTTTATCTAGCAGATTCAAAAACTCAGTAGGGATAAATCGACTGTAGGCGCGATTGGTTTCAGACAAAGATACAGAAAGAATTTCCGATTTCAAAAAATCGCCCGTAAAGATTTTTGCAAGAAGTATCGCCTGCAAAAAAAGCATACTAGTTAATCCAAATTTAATAAGCCTAGGAAAAGAAATGATCGATCTTGCCGAAAACATATCCAAAACAGCACAAGTGAATAGAGTTAAGAATCCGATTGCGAAAAATATACTTCCTTCTTTCTCTTTCGTGATTGAGATGATTAACTGGGTAATGATTAATAGCCCGCCTATTACAATTGTAGCATCTAATGCAATTAACAATTCTGTAAATATAACTGGTTTAGTAAAAAAAGTTAAAAGTATAAAGCCTACTGGAATTGGAACTAATAGAAACTGAAAGAGATAATTTAAAAGTTTCTTCTCAATGGGATATAATGTTTTAAAAAAGAATATAAAACTCAAAATCGTTAAACAAAGAAAGAAAAATTCGATGCGATAGGCAAATTCCCAACTCAAAATACTTGGAAAGTAATAATACAGAAACCGCTCTCCTATCATCATGGAAAAGGCTAGTAACGAAATACAAAAAATAGCAAAAAAGAGCGGGGCTTTATTCTTTCGCCTAAATATAAAAATCGCAAAATGATAAAGTGCAATTATAAAAAATCCGCCGAAAAGAAAGGCATCAAAAATAAATTTTTTCTCTCGCTCTAAGTTAATTTTTTGTTCTGTTCCAAATCGAATAGCATAGCGTAGTCCACCTAATCTATGATGAAAATTAGAAACATGAAATATTAGCTCTATTTCCGGCTTATCTGGTGTAAACTCATAAATCACTAAACGCATATCAGGCTCTGTTGTTTCAAAATTTTTTCCAACTTTTCCAGAGGATACTACTAATTTGCCGTTTATATACATATTGTAAGCATGTGCCTGATCTTTAATATGGAGTGCAAGCATTTCACTTGGAACTTCCGAAAGCAATATTTTCATCCGATAAGTTGCATATCCATGACCGGGAAGTTTTTTTCCAAACCAGTTTATACCTTTCCAATCGGAAGGAACTTTCGTGTAAAAGGGTAATGACGATTCCCCTCTTTCCCTTTTCTCTAGATCAATCGACTCTGCAAAATCATCTGGAAATAAAATTTTCTCCCAGTAAAATTCCCATTGTCCCTCAAGAATTAATGTTTCTGATGAAATCAAATCATAGTTTCTTAAATCGAGTATCCCCGAGATGACTTTTGGTTTAGTCTCAGCATTGCAAGACATTAGAAATCCAAGAAGTAGCCATAGCAAGAAGCGCATGGCAGGAAGCCTAAAGAAAATAGAGTTTTTTATCAAACGAAAAAATGGTTATTCGGAAAAAAACACTGGAAATGTGTTCACGCCTTCAGTATTTTTTTTCTCCGACAAGATTAAATTCACTTTGAAATTCTCCTACTGTATCCCCATTCGGACTATAAGATTTTTCGTAGAAGCTAACAGCATTATGCCGATCAAAAAGTAAAATTGCAGTCGAGCGAGTTCCGTAAACCGGTGACTTGAGAAATATAGAGGAAAGAAATCTTTCTTTTTCTAATCCAACTCCTGTATCGGGAAGTAATTCATCCGGTGCTTTTGTTTCATCTTTCATGATAGAAAACAATTCGTCGTGATTGATCTCATTATTTAAAATATAATTTTTCATTGCTTCAACTCCTCGGTTCAGTTTAGGCCAGGGAGAGTTGAGGTAAGCATTGCTTAGCCCATGAAACCCATCTTCGAGTTTGTTCGTTTCATTGCTAATATTATTGTACACAAAAAGTTCTTCTTTGTTTCCGATTAGAATATTGTAGGGATTGTAATTTCCTCTCTCTCGAATTAGAAAATCTAAATATTCTTTAGAACTTTTTTCTGAAATTAAATAATCTCTCACTAAATGCCCACGCGAAAGTCTTCCTTCTTTGTGTAGCGGTATATCCCTGTAATTCGTTAAAGCAGAAATTTTTCCCTTGCGTGTTACACCAAGCCAAGTTCCACCTTCTTTCTCATCCCGACCTGCGAGTAAATCTGGATATTCTTTCCAGAAGTGGGCAGCAGTTGTTGGTCGTTCTTGGAACTCATCTCGGTTCGCGAGGATAATGAGCGGAAACTCTTTGTGTTGGTTGATTGCTATAAATAAGATGCACATGGGGTAATTTGGTTATGCCGCTGATTTAATTCCTTCTTAAATTGTTCAAAACCGATAGTATTTCCATTGGTTTCTGCATTGAATATTTTTTTCCTAAATTCCAAAAGAGTTAAATCAAACCCAGGAATTTTTTTATTTAGACCAAACTTAGAAGTTTTAAACTGTGAATTCCACTCGTCAAAAGATACCTCAATTAATTCCATTTTTCGCGCTTCGAGTTTCATAGTTCCATGATTACGGAATTCTAAGAAAAATTCAAGCCATAAATCTTACTATAAGTTCGGATTGGTTTAACTTCTACTTTCATTCAAATTTCCTCCGCATTAAGTAGTCATGCAAATAAATTGTTAAAGTTTGAATGTGGATGTAAGAAATATAATTTATGAAACTATTCAAACTATCAAATGAAGATTTGAGTCAATGAAAAGAAATTGTTGCGAGGATAGAAAAAGAATTTGGAAAAGAAATCAGCATTGATACATTAAAACGAGAATTAAAAAGAAATTCATACATATACAAACGTCCGAAGAAATCGACAAGGTCTTTCAAAAGTCCTGACTATGAGATTAAAAAAAAGAGCTGAATCTTCTTTCT
>DDBL01000228.1 GCA_002333425.1 Leptospiraceae bacterium UBA2033 | reverse complement strand
GCACAAAGTTTATGATTTTCTTTGTGATCTTTGTGTGCTTTTCTCTTAGTGTTCTTTGTGGTTTATCTTTTTCTTCTTAACTTGACAGCATTGAGCGCAGGGTGGAAGCTGTTCGAGGTGACAGTAACAAAAATCCTTATATAGAGATCACGTTACTTAGCCAACAAAAACTTATTCACTTGATCCGCACATTTTCTGCCTTCCGAAATTGCCCAGACGATCAGAGACTGTCCACGTCTTACATCCCCACAAGCAAATACTTTCGGAACGTTAGTTGCAAACGCTCCCTCTTTAGTTCCAAAACTTGCTTTTACGTTTCCAGCTTTATCNNGCAGGCCATTCAAATTCAGTTCCTGCAATTGGTTCAAATTTTCCATTTTCAAAACGAACTTCGTTTCCACGAATAGCGGTTACTTCGCCTTTGTCGTTTCCTCTAAATCCGAGAGTGTTAATTGACCATTTGCGAACTACATTTCCTTCTTCCTGAGAAGAAGAAGTTCTAAGCATCTTTGGATAAAGTGGCCAAGGTGTAGATGGGTCTCTATCTTTCGGTGGCTCAGGAAAAAGTTCAATCTGGGTAACAGACTTTGCGCCGTGTCGATTGGAAGTTCCAACACAATCTGATCCAGTATCCCCGCCTCCAATCACGATTACATGTTTGTCTTTCGCAGAGATATAATCAGTATTATCCCCTGCTACTTTTTTGTTGTTGAAGGTTAAAAAGTCCATCGCATAGTAAACACCTTTTAGCTCACGACCCGGTACACTTAAATCCCGTGGACGCTCAGAGCCCATTGCAAGAACAACACTATCATATTGAGTTAGTAAATCTTTTGCTGTAATGTCTTTTCCAACATGGACGTTAGTTTTAAACACAACGCCTTCTGCTTCCATTTGTTTTACTCTTCTGTCGATGATATGTTTTTCCATTTTGAAATCAGGAATTCCATAACGAAGTAGTCCACCAACTCTATCAGCTTTTTCAAATACAACAACATCATGTCCAGCGCGCGCCAACTGTTGAGCAGCCGCAAGTCCCGCAGGACCTGAACCAACTACTGCAACTTTTTTTCCAGATTTAAAACTAGAAGGCTGCGGAACAACCCAACCTTCTTCGAAAGCTCTGTCAATAATTGTGCGCTCAATTCCTTTGATGGAAACTGGTTGACCAACAAGTCCAACCGTACAAGCCCCTTCACAAGGAGCGGGACAAAGTCTTCCTGTAAATTCTGGAAAATTATTTGTGCTATGAAGATTTTCAACGGCTTCTTTCCATTTGCCTTTGTAAACAAAATCATTGAACTCAGGGATTAAGTTGTCAACGGGACAACCTGTATCGCCATGGCAGAAAGGAATTCCGCAGTCCATACACCTTGCGGCTTGGATCTTTGCTACACTTTCTTCAAAAGGTTTTTCAAACTCGTTGTAGTTTTGAATTCTTTTTTCTTTTGGTTCATACTTGAGACCTTCTCTTTTGTATTCGACAAAACCTGTAGGTTTACCCATGACGCGCCTCCTTTGCACTAACGTTATTAGCCGCTTCTTCTTTTAATTTCAACAATGCTTTTTTGTAATCTGTTGGCATTACCTTTACAAATTTCTCTACTTCGACTTTCCAATTTGCTAAAATTTCTGTAGCGCGTTTGGAGTTTGTGTATTCCTTTTGTTGAGTAATTAGTTTAAATACCTGTGCGATTTCTTCTGGATCGGAAAGTTTTTCTAACTCTACCATTTGTAAATTAACGTTAGCCGCAAAGCTTCCGTCATTATCCCAAATGTATGCAATCCCGCCAGACATACCAGCGCCAAAATTCCTTCCAGTTTTGCCAAGCACGATTACAGAGCCTCCGGTCATGTATTCACAACCATGGTCTCCAATTCCTTCTACTACAATTTTTGCACCAGAGTTTCGTACTGCAAATCTTTCTCCCCCAAACCCGCTTATAAAAGCAGTTCCTTTAGTTGCTCCATAGAAGCAAGTATTTCCAACGATGATATTTTCTGTTGGATCATAGGCTGCATTGGACGGAGCGGATACTATGATTTTACCACCACAGAGCCCTTTTCCTACATAGTCGTTGGAGTCTCCAACCAATCGAAGTGTAATTCCATTGGTGATAAAGGCTCCAAAACTTTGTCCCGCGTTTCCTTTGAATGTAATATCAATCGTATCTTCGGGTAATCCGAGTTCGCCGTATTTACGAGCCACTTCTCCAGCGAGCATGGTGCCTACTGAGAGGTTAAGATTGATTATCTTCATATCAAACTTAACTTTTTGTTTGTAGTCAATAGCCGCACGAGACTTACGGATAATTTCGTTATCCATTTGTTTGTCAAGACCATGGTTTTGTTCTTTTGTGCGATACATTTCTGTTGGGAAGTGTGCCGGTTTTGGTTTAGCTAGAACTTTTGAAAAATCAAGTCCACGTGCTTTCCAGTGATTTTTAGGTCGGTCAAATCGAATCATCTGAACTTGACCAATCATCTCTGCAAATGTTCTAAATCCCATTGATGCCATGAGTTCTCGAACTTCCTCGGCAATAAAGTGCATGAAGTTGATTACGTTTTCTGGTTTGCCTGTAAACTTAGTTCTGAGGTGTGCGTCCTGTGTGGCAATTCCAACAGGGCATGTATTCAAATGGCACTTACGCATCATCACACAACCTATGGTAACTAACGCTGATGTAGAAAATCCAAATTCTTCTGCACCTAAAAGGGCACCGATTACTACGTCTTTGCCGGTCATGATTTTGCCGTCTACTGCTAAGTAAACTCTATCACGAAGACCGTTGATAACTAGCGTCTGGTGTGTTTCGGCAAGACCAATTTCCCAAGGAGTCCCAGCATAGTGAATGGAAGAAAGTGGGCTTGCTCCTGTTCCACCATCATGACCTGCGATTAGGATATGGTCTGCGTGTGCTTTTGCAACTCCAGCAGCAACCGTTCCCACTCCAACCTCAGATACTAGTTTCACACTCACTCTAGATCTAGGGTTTACATTTTTTAAATCAAAGATCAATTGTTTTAAATCTTCAATAGAATAAATATCGTGATGCGGTGGAGGCGAAATGAGAGTAACCCCTGGTGTACTATAACGAAGTCTCGCAATATTTTTGTCAACTTTGTGTCCAGGTAATTGTCCGCCTTCTCCTGGTTTTGCTCCTTGTGCCATTTTGATTTGGATGTCATCTGCATTCACGAGGTAATTCGTTGTTACCCCGAACCTGGCAGATGCAACTTGTTTGATGGCAGAGCGCATACTATCGCCGTTAGGAAGAGTTTTAAATCTTTCTTCATCTTCCCCACCTTCTCCCGTATTCGACTTCGCTCCAATTCGATTCATTGCAATGGCAAGTGTACTATGAGCCTCATGCGATATAGAACCAAAACTCATCGCACCGGTTTGAAATCTTCTAACGATTTCAGAAACAGACTCTACTTCTTCTAAAGGAATTGGATTACATTTTTTTTCGTCGATTTGAAATAGGCTTCTGAGTGTAATTGATTTTTCTTGTTGTTCGTCGATTAACTTGGAAAATTCTTTGAATACTTTGTAATCTCCATTTAGAGTAGCCTGTTGCAGCTTATGAATAGTAAGTGCATTGTATATATGCGGATCACCCGTTTTTCTATAATAATGAACTCCACCTGGATCAAGTGTTCCTGGAAAGAAAGTTGGGTCATAGGCATCTTTATGACGACGAACTGTTTCTTCTTCTAACATCTCAAGACTCAAACCACCAATTCGAGTAGCGGTTCCTGTGAAGTATGTGCTGATTAATTCNNTTGCTAAATACTTTAAATAACCCTTTTCCAATTGCTTTGATAAAGTTTTTCTGCGCTGTTTTGTAATCTGGAATTTCGCTAAAGAGACCATCTCGAATCGAATCGTTGATTGCGTCAAATGCGAGGTAAGGATTAACGGCATTAGCCCCATATCCACAAAGAAGTGCAAAGTGAGCAACTTCTCTTGGCTCACCTGATTCTAGAATGAGTCCAGTTTTTGTTCTAAGCCCAGAGCGAATCAAGTAGTGGTGAATTCCTGATACTGCAAGCAAACTAGGAATAGCCGCTTTGTCTTTGGTTACCCCTCTATCAGAGAGGATAATCAGGTTAATCCCCTGTCTAACTGAGTCAGCTACCAGTTGACAAACTTTATCAAGAGAATGTCGCATATCGTGTTTTTTATTTGGATCAAATAGGATTTCAAAAGTCTTTGCTTTTAAAACACCTTGGTTGATTTGTTTGATTTTTTCTAATTCATCATTGGTTAAAACTGGATGTTCTAATTCTAATCTGTGACAATGTTCAGGAGTTTCTCCGAGTAAATTTCCTTCCGGTCCGATATAAGTCGTTAACTCCATGACTAACTCTTCACGAATTGGATCAATCGGAGGATTGGTTACTTGGGCAAAATTTTGTTTGAAATAGCGAAATAGTGGTTGTGGTTTGTCGGATAATACCGGTAAACTCACATCTTCCCCCATAGAGCCAGTTGCCTCTTCGCCGTTAGCCGCCATAGGTTTCATAACGGTTAGCAAATCTTCCGAAGTATAACCAAACGCTCGCATTCCTTCTATGATTGTATTGTGGTCTTCTTCCTTTTTCATTCCCTTTACATCAGGAAGTTGATTTAGACGAACCATGTTTTCTTCTACCCATTTACGGTATGGTTTTTGTGTGCTGATTTCGCGTTTGATTGCTTCATCGTCTAGGATTTGACCTTTTTCTAAGTCGACTAGAAACATTCTCCCAGGACGAAGTCTACCTTGTTTTAAAACCATATCTGGCTCGGTGTTGAGAACTCCTGCCTCAGAGGCTAGAATCACAATATCGTCTTTTGTAATTTTATAACGAGCTGGACGAAGTCCGTTTCTATCTAGAGTTGCACCAATTACTTTACCATCACAAAATGCGATAGCCGCCGGACCATCCCANNGTATCACTTTGCCCTTCCATGATAATTGGAAGCATTCGTTTGAGTTCGGGTCCGTAGTATGGCGACTCCATTACGATTTGTCTTGCTGCCATCCAGTTGATATTTCCCTGTAAGGTATTAATCTCACCGTTATGTGCAATGAGTCGGTAAGGATGAGCTAAGTCCCAAGTTGGGAACGTATTTGTGGAAAAACGAGTATGCGTTAGGCAAAACGAACTTTCCATTTCAGGAGAGCTAAGGTCTAGATAAAATGGCTTTACTTGGTTTCCAAGAAGCATTCCTTTAAATACAATGGTGCGAGAAGAAAAACTTGGCACATAGTATTGGCTTCTATCTAGTTTGTATTCGGTTCTAAAACGTCTGTCGATGATACGGCGAATTAGAAATAACTTTCTTTCAAAACCGTCTCCTGACTCTGTATTCTTGCCTTTTCCTACAAACACTTGTTTGAATACAGGAATTGTTTTGCGAGCTACAGAGCCTACTACCTCAGGATTTACAGGAACATCTCTAAACCCAAGGCAAAATTCTCCTTCATCTATGATAACTTTTTCGATAATCGTCTCTACTGCTTCTCTAATCAGTGGATCTTGGGGAAGAAAAAGCATTCCAACCGCATATTCTCCTTCAGGCGGAAGGGTAAAAGGAAGAACTTTACGGAAAAACTTATCCGGCATAGAAATTTTAATCCCAGCACCATCGCCGGTTTTAGGCTCTGCACCCTCTGCTCCCCGATGTTCCAAGTTGCACATCAGGCGAATACCCTCGTCAATGATGCGCCTAGAACGTTTGCCTTTGATATGGGCAACAAAACCCACCCCGCAGGCATCCTTTTCATAAGCTGGATCGTAAAGACCCTGTGCTTTAGGTAGAGAGGAAGCGGAAAATTCTTCATTATTTTGCATAGTTCGTCCTTTTTACTTTTTTATTCAATAATTTCCTGTAAAACTTTAGCCATACCAGACTTTCTTCATTGTAAAAATTATGGTTATTTCCATATCTCAAGAATGCCTGAAAAGATAAATTTGTTTTTTTATTTGAAACGGCTGTATATCAAACAAACTTTCCCTTACTTGGTTATAGATTTTATGCAATTATAGTACCATTAAGGTGAATAATTGAAGATTACCACCGATGGACACCGATAAAAGATACGATGTTTTTTTATGGTTTTGGAATTGAATAATATGGCATTAAACGACGCACGTTATGAATAGAGAAGAATATAATGAATCAAATTAACATCGTTTTGTTATCGGTGTCCTCGGTGTTTATCGGTGGTAATCTTCTTCAAAGCTTTTGTCTGAGTTTTTGGATTCCTTTTAGCATGATGTTTTGAATGGGGAGGCGTTGGGAATCAGACTTGAGTCTAGAAAGAAGAGTTTTGAGATTAGATTCCACTGAATCATAATCAGGAGCAGTTTGGAAGGTATTTAGAATATGAGGCCAAGCGGATTTGAGTATGCCAATTACCTCGGGAGATTGATTTTTAAGTTCTTTTATAGCGATATCTAAGACAGCTTTTGTAAAATCCAAATGTTTGACTCTTGCCCTAAACTTCTCAATTGTTTTTCGTTCTAGGCTAGTTTTAGAAGATACCGAGTCGTAGTATTTTGCCCAATCTACACTTTGACCGGACTGCTCTTTGGCAAAATTAGCTCGTATAGAAACAAAACATTTGTCTAAATCACTAGCACGACTAATCCATTGGTTGTATCCATTGGTATCATTTGCTGTTTTATAGGTTTGGATTTTTTTGGTTTTATCTGAGTATTCTTTGAAGGTAAATAAATCAGCAGGATCAGGTTTTTCGATTTCAGCCTCGAAGTCAAAGGATACATCTTCTGGTTCAGGCTGTATTTCATCTTCGATTTCAGGCTCTACATAAGAATCGGAAACAACTTCCACTTTAGGCTCTGTAGGAGCTCCAACCGCATCCAAGAAGTCTTCAATGTCGGCAGTTGGTGGCTCTTCTACAACTGGCATAGTTTTGGTTTGCTGAAAGTCAAATCCTTCGATGTCATCTAAAAGACCAGGACCGTCGTCATAAGAAGTAGTTTCTTGTGGAGTATAACTGGGAGCCTCTTCCGTTTCAAAATCAAGCTCTTCTACATCATCCAAAAGACCTTTTTCTTTCACAGGTTCAGGCTCTGGCTCATTAGCGGAACTAGTATCTATTGCAAAATCCTCTTTGAGATCTAACTTCTCACCAGTGAGTATGTCTTCGTGTCTTTCGAATATCTCAACTAAGATGGACTTTTCTGGAACAAACTGCGGCTCTTTAGGTTTATTAGTAAGTCTAGCTGCTAATTTCTCTTGTGCTTTTTCTTGTTCCTCTTTAATAGCTCCAAGGACTCCAATTGGTTTAACTAACTCTCCAGTAGAGATATTTTCAATAACCAAAAGACCATCTCTTAGCACAAAACGACAATTAGGCGGAAAAATTTCTCCTAATTTAAAAACTAACTCTTCCGTAATATGAGCGAAATCTTTTTTGGAACTTATTTTTTCAAGCTCTTGCTCTTTTAGTTTGTCTTGGACTTTCGTTAAAACCTCAATGAAACTTTCATTCAAATGACGTTTTAAATCCTCTACATCCATTTGTAAAAAGGAGGAAAAATCATTTATTTTTTCAAAGAAATGATCTGTTTTTTTGACATTGGCGACCATAAATCCTTTTACTCTTTGGTAAAGTTGGTCTCTTTCTTTTTGGGGAATTGGTTTTTCTTGGATAAATTTATTAAAAATTTGTAAATGCGCGTGATAATAAGAAAGGAACTCACCGTAAGGAGTAAATTCGTATTCCCCCGTTTGACTTCTTTCTAAAACTCTCTTATTTGTATCAGACATACCTACTACCAATAATATTATCGGAAAAAATTTAGAAAGCGAAAAAATAAATCCATTAAATCGTAAGAATTCAATATTTGCCTACACGGAAACCGAAAATAAAAACATGAGTCAGAACATAAATTTTGCTGAAGACAGAAAAAATATCAATCTAGATTGGATTCACTCCGAAAATATTTATTCGCATGATGCAAAATTCTTTAGTGAAATAGATAAAAATGAATCATGGAGTTTCGCACAAAACCAAGACTTGAGTATAACTGGTCTTTCCTTTTTGTTAATGCGCTCTTTACTTTCCCATAACATTCACAATACGAAAATTCATGTAACAGATATCAGTAAATCTACTAAGGCAAAAATAGGTAAATCAGGATTTGCCCCTTATTTTAATGAGTATTTGGTAACAAATCCTATTTTGGGAATTACAAAAGAACAAGAAATTCCATCCGTCTTTGAATCTCTATTTTTGGAAAATAATTCCTTTTTCTTAAATGAAATAGAAAAGAAAACACTCATCATGACTGGTGGCGGAATTTTAAAAGAGAAAAAAACAAATGCTCACGAAATGATTGAAAAACTTTTTACAACCTTTGATTTGAAAGATAAAAAAGGACATTTTTTTCTTAGAACAAAATTGAATTCTTACCTTTACTTATTAAATCCAGAAAATAAATCCAAAACTTTCTACATTCAACAAAAGAATACTTTTCCTGTTGATTTTCAATTTTACCATATCAAACTTTATCCATGAAAATATCTAAAAATAACTTTTACAAAACTATCGAAAAATTATCTAAAATCAAAATCTTAGTTGTAGGAGATGCCGTTTTAGATGAATACCTTTTTGGAGAGGTTAACCGCATTTCTCCGGAGGCACCTGTTCCTGTTGTTTTAGTCAAGGAAGACAAAATCACTCTTGGAGGAGCAGGAAATGTAATTAAAAATCTAAGTTCCATTCGGGTTAAATCACAATTTTACGCTAAGTGTGGAGTTGACTTAAAAGCAGAAAAACTAAAATCACTTCTGCACGAAGAAGGACTTGGAATTCACGATCTACATTTGACTGAATCAAAAGAATTTCCCACCATATTAAAAACACGGGTAATTGCATCTCACCAACAAATCTGTAGAATCGATCGAGAAAAAGTAATTCCACTCAGTCCCAAAGAACAAAAACAAATATTGGAACGTTACGCGAAATCCCTAGATGAATGTGATGGTGTGATTTTATCTGATTATGATAAAGGTTTTTTTAATGAAAAATTAATAGTGGATTTAATTTCTCTAGCGAAGAAAAAAAAGAAATTCATATCTGTCGATCCGCAAGTCAGACATTTCTTTTTGTACAAAGGAATTTCTATCATGACACCCAACCACCATGAAGCAGGTGGCGCACTTGGTCGAAAACTCATTACTGACGAAGAAGTAGCAAAAGCAGCCATTGAAATTTCAAAAAAACTTTCTACTGAATCTATGATGATCACGCGTGGTGAAAAAGGAATGACGCTGTATAGCTCCAAACTCAAAAAAATCTATCATATCCCAACTGTCGCAAAAGAAGTCTATGATGTTACTGGCGCGGGTGATACAGTGATTAGCCTCTACTCTGCCTTTAGAACAGCAGGTATGTCCGAATTAGAATCTACCTTACTCGCAAACGTTGGTGCAGGAGTTGTAGTTGAAAAATTAGGAGCTTCCACGGTTTCATTAGAAGAATTAGAACAAGCTCTTATTGAAAGGAAACTTCTGGAATGATCCTAGAAAAAATCCAAAAGAAAATCATTCCCTTTCAAAATAGTAAACAATTTAAAAATACAATTACCGACAAACCAATAGTATTCACAAACGGCTGTTTTGACATATTGCACTTAGGTCATTTGACATATCTTTCTAAAGCCAGGGAGCTTGGAAACTTTCTTTGGATTGGGGTAAATTCTGATTTGTCAGTAAAACGCCTGAAAGGGGAAAGCCGCCCTGTTAACTCAGAAGAAGACCGCGCAATCTTACTTGCTTCTTTACTTTTTGTAGATGCTATCACCATATTCTCAGACGATACCCCTATTACACTATTGGAATTGATTCAACCTGACATTCATGTGAAAGGTGGAGATTATATTGCTGAGAAAATGCCGGAGTATAAAACGGTAACAGCCTACGGCGGTATTGTCAAAATTCTTCCATTTGTAGAAGGTAAATCTAGTACGAGTATAATTAATAAGATTAAGGGATAGAATATCATGACATTTGTCATGATTCAATAGATAATTATTTCTATTAAAATAAGCAACTCCAGAAAAAAAGGTTAATATGGAAAATGTAAATTTTTCATCCAAATGTATGCAGGCTCTATAGCTTCATCATTAACGCGATTATTGAATTAAATATTTTTCGGTAGAGGATTTTTTTATGACTATAAAAATGAAAATGATAATATTAGTATTATCCGCATTAATTGGTATTGGTGGCTTAACAGGACTTTCCCAATCTCAAATAAGTAAAGTATATGAGAAAGCAAATTATGGAAATGAGAATACTGTCCCAAGTTTATCGACAATAAGTGATGCTATTAACTCAGTTGCAACGGTTCGAGTACTTAGTTGGCAACATATCGCACAATCAGAAGAGAGTAAAAGAAAAGATCTAGAAGAAAAGATAAATAGCATACGAAAAAAAATTGATGATACCTTAACAAAATATGAAGGTTTACTCTCCAATGATAAAGATAAAGAACTTCTAGCTGCCGACAGAGCTGTGTTAATTGAATACGATGATTTAAGAGACAAGGTAATAACTCTTTCAAATGCAGGAAAGAATGAGGAAGCCAGAGATTATCTCATGGCAAACCAAAAAATTCTTACGAAATTAATCGAGACATTTGCCAATCATGGAAAATTTAATATAGATTTAGGCAACCAAGCAGCTGCAGCCGCTGGTGAGACAAAACAGTCAGCAATTATTTTTTCCCTTGCTATCTCTTTACTTACACTACTCATTATAGCTGGTATTGGTTTTTTTGTATCTCAAAGTCTCTTAACTCAATTAGGTGGTGATCCCGCAATCGCTGTAGCAATGGCAAATAAAATTGCAGCAGGTGATTTAACCGCAAATATCATAGTTAAGCAGGGGGATGATTTCAGTATCTACTCCGCTCTCAAAAGAATCGCTACCACAATTCAATTTTTAACCAAAGATGCCGAAATGCTTACCACAGCGGCAATTGAAGGTAAGCTTGCTACAAGAGCTGATGCAACTAAACACCAAGGCGACTTCCGTAAAATTGTAGAGGGAGTTAATAAGACATTAGACGCTGTAATAGGTCCTCTTAACGTTGCTGCTGACTATGTGGATAAAATCTCCCGTGGTGCTATCCCTGCTAAAATCACTGATACATACAACGGGGATTTTAATGTCATCAAAAACAATTTAAACAACGCAATTGACAATGTGAACGCATTGGTTGCCGATGCTGGTATGCTTTCGAAAGCGGCTGTAGAAGGTAAGCTTGCAACTCGCGCAGATGCATCTAAACACCAAGGCGACTATCGTAAAATTGTAGAAGGGGTTAATCAGACGTTAGACTCTGTGATTGGACCGCTTAACGTTGCGGCAGATTATGTAGATAAAATCTCCCGTGGTGCAATTCCTGCTAAAATTACTGACACATACAACGGGGATTTTAATGTTATCAAAAACAACTTAAACAATGCGATTGATAATGTAAATGCACTTGT
>DDBL01000068.1 GCA_002333425.1 Leptospiraceae bacterium UBA2033 | reverse complement strand
GTGCGGATAACGGCTTGATGTCGTCCAAATACTTTTTCCATCGCGTAAGAAATTTCACCGAGTGTAGCACGTTTGCGAGCAGCTTCGACTGCTAGTTCAAGTAAGTTTCCTTTTCCTGATTGACTTGCTTCTGTGATAGCGTTTAATGCTGCGTTAACTGCTGCCGTGTCTCTCTTAGCTTTGATTTCGTTTAGTCTGGCAATTTGTTTTTCTCGAACGGCTGTATTGTCTATGTCCAAGATTTCCATTTTGTCTTCTGTTTTGAGTTTGAATTTATTCACACCCACAATCACATCTAGACCTTGGTCAATTAGCGCTTGGCGTTTTGCAGCAGACTCTTCGATTTTCATTTTAGGAAGTCCTGCTTCTACTGCGTTTGCCATTCCGCCATGAGCTTGGACTTCATCAAAAAGTTTTTTTGCTTCTGTGATAATGGAGTGGGTGAGTGATTCAATGTAATAAGAGCCTCCGAGTGGGTCGATGACTCGTGGAATATGAGTTTCATTTTGGATGATTAACTGAGTGTTACGCGCAATACGTGCGGAGAATTCGGTTGGAAGTGCAACTGCTTCATCGAGTGCGTTAGTGTGTAGACTCTGAGTTCCGCCGAGTACAGCAGCCATCGCTTCGATGGTAGTGCGGATAACGTTGTTGTATGGATCTTGTTCAGTCAAACTCCAACCGGAAGTCTGACAATGAGTTCTAAGTGCGGCACTCATTGGCTTTTTAGGATTGAATGGTTTGATTAATTCCGCCCAGAAAAATCTGGCAGCGCGAAGTTTTGCAATTTCCATAAAAAAATTCATCCCAATTCCAAAGAAGAAGGAAAGTCGCGGCGCAAAATCATCAATAGCCAGTCCTTTATCTAAAGCGGTTTTTACATATTCCATTCCATCGGCTAATGTATAGGCAAGTTCTTGGACTGCGTTTCCGCCCGCTTCTTGGATATGGTATCCACTGATCGAAATAGAATTAAACCTTGGCATATTCTTGGAAGTGTATTCGATGATGTCACCAATGATTTTCATGGAAGGTTTTGGTGGGTAAATGTAAGTATTTCGCACCATGAATTCTTTTAGAATATCGTTTTGAATTGTCCCTGAAAGTTCGGAAACTTTTGCGCCTTGTTCTTCGCCAGCAACGATAAACATGGCAAGAATTGGAATTACCGCACCATTCATTGTCATGGAAACTGACATATCCTTGAGAGGAATTTGGTCGAATAGGATTTTCATATCCTCTACAGAGTCAATGGCTACTCCTGCTTTGCCCACGTCTCCAGTCACTCGCTCGTGGTCGGAGTCATATCCTCTGTGAGTGGCAAGGTCAAATGCTACGGATAATCCCTTTTGTCCTCCAGCTAAATTCTTTCGATAAAATGCGTTAGACTCTTCGGCGGTTGAAAATCCTGCGTACTGTCTTACTGTCCATGGTTGGTGGGAATACATGGTTGCACGAGGTCCGCGGATAAATGGAAATATCCCCGGTAGAGTATTTGTGTTTCCAAGATTTTCTAGGTCTTCATAAGTATAAAGAGGTTTGATTAAAATTCCTTCGGGAGAATTCCAATTGAGAGAAGAAACATCTTTGCCTTTTAAGTCAGCTTCCTTTGCTACTTTTTCCCATTCGTTTAAATTTGCTTTTTCCATGTAAATTACCTTATTCCTTTACAATTTCAATTTCTTCCATATATCCTGGATAATCACCGACACCACGAGCGAATGTAAAAAGGGCTGGTGCGATTACTAATCGTTTGCCTGAGTTTCGGACTGTTTCCCATGATCCAGTAGAGGCTACGTTTAGTAAGCCGAACGGAACTGTAATCAGAAAAATTCCTGTCCCTACTGCTAGGGCTGCAAATCCAATTGGTCTTGCTAAAAGTTCTACGATCATTTCTCCACTACTTGGTACTTCTTTTGCCGAAAGGGAAAAATTTAAAAAAAGACTAAGTAGAATAGTTATTAAAATTATTTTCTTCATTTGGAAACTCCTGTTTTTTTATGTTTATAGTATTCTGGTAGTGAGACTAAGATAGATCCAATCAGTAAGGTGACAATGACTGCAAGGGAAACTTGGATATCGACATGAATTTTTGCTCCGCCTGTTATTTCTCCGTAAAGAGGAAGAAGCATTTTGATGCCTACAAATGCTAGGATGATTGCTACACCATGTTTTAAATATACGAATAAGTCCATTATACCGCTAATCATAAAGTAAAGAGAACGAAGACCTAGAATAGCGAAAATATTGGAAGTATATACAATAAATGGATCTTGGGTAATGGAAAAAACAGCAGGAATTGAATCCAAGGCAAACATCACATCGCTTGATTCAATCATTACTAGAACCACAAAGAGTGGAGTTGCCATACGTTTTCCGTTTTCGATGATAAAAAATTTTCCTTCTACAGATCTTGTAGAGAGAGGAACTAGTTTTTTGAGTGCTCTAAATACAAAATGTTCTTCTGGAATAAAAATTTCGTTCTCATCTTCCTTGTGAACAAACATTTTAAGAGCGGTATACAACAGAAATCCACCAAATACGTAAAGCACCCAAGTGAACTGCGCTACGAGAGTTGCACCTGCTAAAATCATTATTGCACGAAGGATTACTGCTCCGATGATTCCCCATTTTAAAATATCCGGCTGCTCTTTAGGTCCGATCTTAAATTTTTGAAAAATCATGATGAATACAAATAGATTATCTACGGAAAGGGATTTTTCGAGTAGGTATCCTGCAATGTATTCAAGTGTTTTTGTCTTACTGTAGTTTGGATCGTCTAGACCATTTGGATTTGTGTCGTAAAAGTAAATGGCACCAGCAAAAAGAAACGAAACAGAAATCCAAATTAATGTCCAAACTCCGGCTCGTTTGACAGACATGGTATGATCGGGATTCTTGTTTAGAAGTCCCAAGTCAATGATGAGCATGATGACTATGATGATGTTGAATAATACAAATAAAACTAATTCATGATTGATATTTTCGAGATTCATACTACCTCTCTTTATTTGCAAATTAAATCTGAGTAAGGCTTTTTACAATAAGAAATTTTGTCGTTCAATTTCGCTCAGTCTTTCACAAATAAGAAAAAATTTTTAAAGATTACCACCGATGAACACCGAGACCACCGATAACAGATTCGATAGTAATGAGTTCACATCATCTTTTATCGTATTTTTCATCGTTCTTTTATCTGTGTTAATCGGTGGTAGTCTTTAATTCGTGTTTCTAGTTGACAATTATAAAATCTAGCCTATTTTGAGATTATGCAAAGTTCCATTTTAGAATTACCTGAAGTAAAACTCACTAAGATTTCTGTGAAGGACTATGAATTTTTATGCAGAGAAAATCCCACTCAATACGAGA
Organism: Leptospiraceae bacterium UBA2033; assembly: GCA_002333425.1. Taxonomy (GTDB): domain Bacteria; phylum Spirochaetota; class Leptospiria; order Leptospirales; family Leptospiraceae; genus UBA2033. The sequence continues at coordinate 9,168 of DDBL01000068.1, read as the reverse complement.
AAACAGAATTATTCGAAGGAGTGATCGTAGAAAAAATGACAAAAAGTAATGAACATGACTTTTATTCCCAAGAGCTGAATGAATTAATTCAAGAAGTTTTACCCAGAGGATATTTTATCAGAAGAGAATCAAGTATTCATCTTTTAGATTCTGACTTTGAGCCTGATATTTTAGTATTAAGAGGAAACAACAAAGAATATAGATTTCAGAAACCAGAAACTGCAAGGTTAATAGTCGAAATTTCTATCTCCTCTTTGAACTATGACCGAGAAAAAGCAAAAGCTTATGCAAAAGGAAATGTAGAAGAATACTGGATAGTAGATGTAACCAATAAAAAAGTAGAAGTGTATACCAATCCTCAAAATGGAAATTATCTAGATAAAAAAAGTTTTGATTTTCAAAATGAAATCCCTGTTTTTGGAAAACAGATTTCTCTTAAAAATACCTAACTCTCAAAATCCTATTTTTTCAAAAAAACAATTGCAATTAAAACTCTCTTGGAACTAATCTAAAAAACTACTAGGGAGAGTTTTATGAATTCGATAAAAAATACTACACTGCTCGAAGCAGTTGCATCCGCCATTCAACATGAGAAAGATTGTTTTGATTTTTATTTAAAGACTTATGACAAAGTAAAAACAGAATCTGTTAAAGAATTATTTCAAGAGTTAGCGGAAGATGTAGAAGAACATATCAAACTCATACAAGATATGTACAATGATTTAAGTGGTGGGGTGGAATTTCCTAATCTCAAACAATTATCTGCCATTCATAAATTTGACAAAACTCATCTTTCTAAGTTGATGAGAAAAATTGATCGCAATACAGTAATAGATTACAAAGACGATTTAGATGCTGTTCAACATGCTCTTAGAGTTTCAGAAGATGCGCGAGATTTTTCTAACAAAATGAAAGATAAATTCAACGATCCCGCAATCAAACGTTTCTTTAACAAACTAGCATTCATCAAAGAAGAAGATCGCATTATGGTAGAGTCTCAATATTTATTTCTACAACAAACAGACAAAACAAAATACTACTGGGAAGATGAAGCACTAGCAAGCGGCAAATAAAAAAGCTATGCCACAGAGGCACGGAGTCACAGAGAACGAAATTAGATTTCAGAGTTTTGGATTTTATTGTTTTCGTAATCTGTCATCCTGAGCTTATCAAAGGATTCTATTTTTGCGGTAAGCTTTGCTATCGATACCATAAACCGAAACCCATACAAATCTCTGTGTCTCCGTGCCTCTGTGGCAAAAAAATCATTTTTAAAAAGAACATACAAAACATTTATGACAAACTGGAATCAATACTATCAAAACTACCCTGTAAATCAGGAACTTATTTGGCTCAATAACTGTGGAACAACTCCTGTTGGAAACAAAACTATTCAGGACGTTACGCGCTATCTGGAAGCATATGCTCGAAAAGGTGTGTTTAATGAGGTCGAAAAATATCCGACGGTTAAATATCGCATTGAAGAAATTCTTTCTGAACTCTTGCATTGCGATCGAGAGGAAATCGGTGTTATCCACAATACTTCAGAAGGAATTAATTTTATTTCTCATGGGCTGAATTTGAAGAGTGGGGATGACATTTTACTTTTAGAAAATGAATATCCAAGTAACGTATATCCATTTCAACATTGGGAGGAAAAAGGCGTTAAACTAAGATTTGTCCCGATGGCAGATACTCCGAGTCAGTTTTTAGAAAATGTCAAGTCTGCGATTTCTGCAAATACCAAAGTCATTTCTCTTTCGTTAGTGCATTGGTGTACCGGTATGCCATTACCCGCTCTAGAGATCGGAAAGATTTGCAAAGAGAAGAATATCGAATTTATAATCGATGGGGCACAGGGTGTAGGTTTACTTGACGTGGACGTTCGTAAGATGAATATTTCTTACATGGCGTTTCCCGCTTGGAAATGGTTACTCGGTCCACTCGGGCTTGGCGGGATATACGTCGCAAAAGACAAATTAGCCACTATGAAGACAATTTTCAAAGGACAAAACTCTGTAGTAAATGCAGATGAATATCTTCCTTATAAAAGTGAAATCAAACCTGGTGCGGATAGATTTGAGTATTCTACAGGAAATTTTACCGACTGGGTGTATTGGAGATCAACTCTGGAAATGCTTTCTGAAATTGGATCCCCAACTGTCCAAGCACGAATTTACGAATTAAAAGAATACCTTGCCGATGGACTTCGTAAAAAAGGATTTCAAATTTATTCCGACTTCTTTCCTGAATTAAAAACAGGAATTCTCGCCTGCGCAAAATCAGGAGTAGACTCTGCTAGTTTAGTAAAGCATCTTCGCGATAACAAAGTCATTTCTGCGGTTCGCCTCGGACGTGTTCGATTAGCTCCGCATATCTACAATTCCTTTGAGCAATTAGATAGAGTAGTGGAGTTGTTGGGTTCTTAAAGATTACCACGATTACACAGTCACCTCGAACATCTTCGACCCTGCGCTTGGTCGCGCCTTACGCCTTCGCATGTGAGAGGTCTATCTGGCAAACACTGTAGAAGATTAACCAATATAATGTTTGTAAAATAGATTTCTCACGCTTCGCACAAACTGATGTGCTCGGTTCGAAATGACTGAATAACAAAAAAAATCGGTGTTCATCGGTGTCCATCGGTGGTAATCTTAAAGAATAAGCCGATAGAGTAATTAGGATCGGAAAAAGTTTATGAATCTATCAATTGCGCCAACCATAATCGGGATTATACTTTTTGGCGTTGGAATGTTTTTTTTCCTTCGTTATTTCTTTAAATTAAATTCAGTCGTTTATAAGCCTGTCGGAGTTTTTCTTATCATTCTAGTCGGGGTTCAGATGATGTTTAGTGAGCTTCGGTTTGGGAATGACCCAAAGAGTAATACGATTGTAGGAAAAGGTCCTGCGATTTCTCCCGCTACGCCTGATGAAATTTCAGACACATACAATGTATATTTCGGAATTGGTGAAAATGATTTCACTGGAATACCAGTAGGGAATGGAAATACTTTTATCGAGACAAATACATTTCTTGCAAAAAGTAATATTTATATAAGAGGAGATTTGCCTGTAAGAGTATTGATTTATCCGACTCTTGGGGTTGTAACTCTTCCAAATGGACTTAGGTTTATCCCATTCTTCAAGAATGTTTATAAAACACGGGCTTATAGCGAAAATGAAAGAGCAATTACAATAAAAGTGAACATTACCCTCGGAGCAGTAGAAATCATTGAGAGGTAATCAGTGGGTTTTGAATTTTCAAACCTGCGATTTTGTTAAAATCTCTATCGGATGAATAAAGCAAACTCACTCCATTTTGTATACAAATCGAGACAATTCGTGCGTCATGAACTTTTGGTCCTTGTAACTGCCCGATGATTAGCTTTGATTTCAGTATTTTGAAATAATCAGCAGGGATTTCTCCTATTAACTGTAAACTTGGGCTTGCTAACCAAGCATCCATTTGCTCTATTGCTAACTCAATGGGAGTAGGTGGGTTAAAAATCTTTGTATGTGTCACAATCGAATAAAACTCATGTAGACAAGGGAAAGGAATTGCCCAAGAAACATTGGATTCTGAGATCTCCTTTAAAATAGAATATGCTTTATCATGAAAAGGACTATCCCATCTATGAGCGTACACTAGGATATTAGTATCAAGTGCAATCATACAAACCTCCTAGTAGATTTTCTCGGATAAATCTGACCAATCGAGAGAAGCACCTGTCTGCAATCCTACACCACCGAAACTCACATTTTTTAGTTCAAAATCGGACTTCGCTTTCTTTTCAGAAAGGTATTTACGAAGAGCGGCTTCGATGATTTCGCGTAAAGTACGATTTTCTTGGCTAGCAGTGAGCTTTGCCTCTACTAATAAATTGTCTGTAATATCTATAGTTGTCTTCATATTGCTAACTATATTATAATACCCATACTTATTCCAATCATTTTTTAGTAAAAAGTCCATTTTTTTTCTCCCTATACTCTACTAGGTCTAGAAAGGTTCGAATGTGCGCAAAAATTGACATTTTTTTTGAAAAAAGGTAAAAAAAGATTTTTTCTGTTTTTGTAGGTAACCTTAATTTATGTCGTATGGCAGTGAAAAGCCTTGAATTGGATAGGTTTTAATATTATCTAATTGCAGTAAAAGACTCTATTGAGAAAATAGTCGATATGTTAAAAAAATTGACAAAGCCCGATTTATCTGTAGATTTAAAAGACACTGATTTCGCCAAACTAGATTTAAAAGACAAAGAATTTCATCCTGACTATTTCGTTTTTCAAGCAGAAGCCTTAAAGCAGATTCGGCAGGCTTTAGATAATCCTCAATTTTATAGACACTTCATTATTGCTGGTGACGAAGGTGCTGGTAAAAGAAGCAGTATTACATCTCTACTCAAAAAAGAATACTCAAACAAAAACAAATTTCCCAAGTTTTTTTATTTCAGAAAAAGTAATTCTATCGTGGAAGATCCTGAATACAAGGAAGGTTTAACACCTCTCTTCGATCCAGATGCAGAGACAACACCTGTTATATACGATCCAACTCCAAATACAATGAGTTTGGTTGGAATTCCTACAGAAAAAAAATATCACCCAGGAAATCTAATAAAAGCAACTGGTGGGTTTTTAATTTTGCCAATTGCTAAGTTGGTACAAGAGCCGGTTGTTTATGATTTATTAAAATCGTGTCTTCTCTCTGAAAAAATTGACTTTATCAATTTACCTGAATTAAATTTTTTTCAATCTTTAGATAGAACTCTTCCGCAATTTCCAATCAATGTAAGAGTTATTTTGATTGGCGAAGAACATATGTATGAACATCTTCTCAAGAGAGATAATAATCTTCATGAAGTTTTTAAAATGAAAATTGATTTGGAGTATGAAGCTGAACTAAACAAAAAGAATATTTCTCGTTTTTCTGGTTTGATTGATGCAATCACTCTGAAAGAATATCCAGCTCCGTCCCTTGCGGCTAAGAAACGTTTGCTGGAAGAAGCATTAAAATTAAATGAAAGTAAATCCAAGTTTTCTTTAAACGTTACGGATATTAAAACGATTTATGAAGAAGCTATGGTTTTATCTAAATCTAAAAAAGATGTAAAAGGAGCAACGATTACTGACTCTGATATCGAAGCTGCTATTTTAAATTTAGAAAAAAGAGATTCTTTACCAAAAAAGAAATACTACGAAGATTTAAAAAATGGAATGTACAATATTACCTTATCCGGCAAACGATTAGGTCGTATCAATGGACTTTCTATTTTTACTCCTTATTCCACTCACCAAGAATATGGGCAAGTGAGTGTTATCTCATCGCGTGCTCTCATGGGCAGTGGAAATTTTATCAATATCGAACGAGAAGTAAATTTGTCTGGAGATGTTCATGACAAAGGAGTATTCATCCTACAATCTTACTTAAAAGGACTATTCGCAAATTTTAGCGCGTTTGCGGTTGACATTTCTATTTTATTTGAACAAAGTCATTCGATTGTGGATGGCGATTCTGCGACAGTTGCGGAGTTAATCGCAACGTTATCCGCTTTATCTGGTTATGAAATTCCAAGTAATATTGCAATTACAGGCTCTATGTCACAATATGGAGAAATTATGCCTGTAGGAGCAATTAACCAGAAAGTAGAGGCATGGTTTGCTATTTCTAGATTATTAGGAAGCCCAAAAGATAGTTACTCTGTTTATATTCCAACTGCGAATGCAAAAGATCTTGTTCTTTCAAACGAAATTATTAAAGCAATCCAAGAAAATAAGTTTAATGTGTATTCGTTTTCTCATGTGACAGAGGTAGTACCTGAAATTTTAAAAATACCAATGGGAAAAATTGAAAAAGATGGCAAGTATACACCCGATAGTATTCTCCGCAGAATCGAAGATCGACTAGAAAAGAAAAAAGAAGTTGAAAAGGACGCATAAATCGCCGTAGATTAACTTAGTTATTCTTTTACAAATCCATGTATGGGTCAACGATTCTCAATACGAAACTGTCAGCAGTTATTTCTATTCTTTCTGGGATAGGGCTTCTGACAGTATTNNCCTTCTAAAAATTTTGATAAAAAACCATTTGTAGACAATAGTATGGAAAAAAAAGAAAATTGGTTTTTCGCAATCAAAAAGATGCAAGAAACAGAAAATGATATATCTAAATCTATTTGGGGTAGTGGATTTAATGTATATTCGCCCGAAAGTATTGTTCCTGTTTTCAATGAAAATCAATTTCGTTTTTCACAAGTGTCGCAATCGGATGTGTTTTCCTACTATAAGGATGAAAAAGTAACCTTAGGAATTCTGGGTGATAGTAGGATTATCTCAAATCAAATTTTAGAATATAAATACCAAAANNCCAACCACAATGGCAGGTGTGAGTTTTACTGGTAGTAAATACATTTCATCTGGATTTACAGCCGGAGAGTCTACACTGAGCAATCCGTATAGATACAATCAAACAAACAATTTACAAAGTAATAATTTTTATAGAGAAAATGACATTTCTTACAGAGATGTTGACCGAGCGAATAAAAATCTATTTGAGTGGCAAACAAACATTACACCAACAAAAAATTTGCTCTTTCAAACTGCAGTTTACAATTCAAATCGTTCTCTTATCAATGAAACAAATGTTTCAGAGGGTGCAAGACTTGCTATGGCTGTTGGGCTTAAATACTTTGTAGTAAATGTAAAATACAATTACTTATCTGATAACCTCATGAGGACAATTCTTCGACCAGAGGCTGCCTCAGCGTTTAATAAAGATTATGCGGCATTTGGGTTTACTATTTTTTTGGATAGTTATAAAAAATATTCCATCTATATTGGAAANNTTTTTCTTAATTTTAAAAATAATGCAAATAGAGAGTATTACTATTCAAACTTCGGAGTCTTTAGACTCCCGATATATTCACAGTTAAACTTTGAATATGCGACATCCATTGGATTGGAATTATCTTTCTAACAAAAATAGGTATATAAAATTTATGCTCATCAGCTCTGACTTACTCATCTCTAAAACTTCTTTTTATAGTAAAAAAATTTTACTTCGTAAAAATGGAACGGATTATATCATTAAACCGCTACTTTATATTTTTATTTCTTTTTTGATCGTATCTTGCGCTAGCACAGACTCTACAAGAAAACTCATAAAAACCGAAGATTCCAATTTATACTGGCGAGATCTTTCTTTGTTTTTGGCAGGACTTCCTCTAGACGAAAAAAATCAATTTGTAAAACTTTCGCAGTCAGCAAGTTACAAAGCGTATGCGCGAACAATTAATTCATACTGGGAAAAAATAGATTCAGATTATCTAAAGAAGGTAAATCCTTTTAAAGCAGAATTTATGCCTCAAAAATCTGCGGCTAATACTGCGTTCTATCCTTTGAGCGGAGCAGACTTTGTAAACTTACATGCATTTTACCCTGACGCAGTCTCAAATATAATGGTTGGTCTTGAACCGCCTGGAAAAATCACTGATCCTAATACTTTAAGTCCAGAACAATTAAAAGCGGGGCTTAATTCGATTCAGAGTATGGTTGGAGAAATGGCTTCTCAAAATTATTTTACACGAAAGAGAATGAAACGAGAATTTGCAAATCCACATTTTTCTGGCACATCTCCTGTCCTGTTGATTTTTATGACACGACTTGGTTTGAATATTGACTCTTGGCAGCGAGTTGAGTTGGATAAAACTGGAAAATTAATTTCAGAGACTGAAACTCATATTGCAAATAAAAATCCAGACAAAATTGAAGCAGTTAGAATTTATTACCACAAACAAAATGAAAAGTACAGTCGTGACTTGGTTTTTTTTAAAATGTATATTAATGAAAATTCGGCGGATACAAATACTCCAGAAGGAAAGTTTTTTGCATCTCAGGGTAATTTTAATTTGCTGCTAAAATCAGCAGAATACGTGTTACAACTTCCTATCTACGAAAAATTTATTGAAACGATTCTAAGAAAAACTGATACCGTCGTGCAAGATGACTCTGCAATTCCTTATAGTGCATTTAACAAAGCACAATGGAATTCTAATGTTTTTGGAGTATATACCGCGAGGGCAAGATTGCAAAATACGCCTAACGTTCCAGATCAAGTAGATTTACAAAATGAATTCAATTTAAACGCTAAAATGCTCCCCTTTAAATATGGCTACGGTGTGCTAAAGGGAAATAATAAATCAAATTTGATGATACTTGCTAGGAAAAATTAAAGTTTATCTGTATTCGTTTAAGTAAGAGTTAACTTTTTTGACGTAACTTTTTGTTTCTGAGTAAGGGGGAATTCCTTTGTATTTTCGCACTGCGCCAGGTCCGGCGTTGTAGGCTGCTACTGCTAAATCTTTGTCCTTGAATGTATCAAGTAGCTCTTTTAGGTATTTTGTTCCACCTTTGATATTTTGAACAGGATCAAATGGATTTTCAACTCCCAGTTCTTCTGCTGTTCCGGGCATAAGCTGCATTAGCCCCATCGCTCCCTTAGGAGATTCTGCTCTTGGATTAAAGTTAGACTCTGCTTTGACAACTGCTTTAACTAAATCCGGGTCAAGACCTTTCGCCTTTGCTTCGGTATGGATTATGTCTGTGATTGTTCTAGTTTTGTGATTATTGATTTTTACAGATTCTGCGAGATCTAGATCACGCATTGGTTCTGTTTTATTTGTTAGAGCAGGGGGATTGAAATTTTGCTGAATAGACTTGTTTGTCAAATCATCGTTTCGAAGTGCCAAGTCAAGCTCTCTAGCGAACTCTGGCTTTTCAGTAACTTGTTTAAAATTATCAGAAGCCCCTCTTTCAATTTCTTGACTCAATCGGGAAATCTCTTGAATTCTTTGCATTACTGATTGTATCGAATCAATGCTATCTATTTTCACACTATGTCCTATCGGTACGTTCTTCCTAAGCTTGAGAACTTTTTAAAGACAGGCTGGAATTATTTAATTCTAGACTTTTTGGGATAAATTGAATGGATAATTTATCGCCAGACGCTGAAACTATAAGTCGGACTGCAATTCGAGATTTATTAAGATTGGAGTTGTAATATATTTGTTTGTTTGGGTCTTTTTTAGCCATCTGGGCTATTCCGATATTGGAAAATAGTGTAATACTCGGACTTTTTACGAGATAGGTAGACCTTAGCCCACAAGTCGAACTGGG
>DDBL01000028.1 GCA_002333425.1 Leptospiraceae bacterium UBA2033 | reverse complement strand
CGACAAGACCAAGAATTACGAAAAAACTAACAACAAAACAAAAAAGCCCAGAGCGAAGCTATACGCAGAGGTCGCAACAAGACGAGAAGTTAGACAAGAACGGTGCATGGTAGAATTTTGCTTTATCTTTTAGTTACAAATTTTAAACAAAACAAATGTCACAAATACAATCCAAGTTTAATGAGTTACTCGCAAGGCAACCACTTTCCTATATCCTGATATTTCTAACGGCGCTATTATTTTACATCTATTGCCTATGTCCGACGATAGGGTTTGGAGATACGGCGATACTAATTGACAACATCCAGAGAAGTGTGATTAACACTGAGGTAAACACACATCCGTTCACGGTGATACTAGGAAAAATATTTCTAAGTATTCCATTTGAAAATTTAGCATATCGAGCCAATTTACTTTCAGCGTTTACTGGTGCTTTGGCGCTTAGTATATTTTTTAGAGCGGTTCAGGAATATCATGGAAATGTATTAACATCGGTGCTTTCTACGTTAGTGCTTGCGGTTTCGTATTCGTTTTTTTGGCATAGTACGATAGTAGAGAATTATAATATCAGTTCGATCATCACGGCGTTATCAATATTGTATTATGTAAGGATCGCCAAGACAAATGAGGAAAAATGGTTTTATCCGCTCTTTGCGCTTTTTGGGCTTGGGATTTTTAACCATGTGCAAATGGGATTTTTGGGAATGGGAATAGGAATACAATTTCTATTGCAGATAGGTAAAGTAAAAAACAAATTAAACTTTTTTGTGAAGTGTGGGATAGGATTTGTGTTAGGGCTTATCCCCTGGACATATTTACTCATCAAAGAAATCCTAAGTTCGCATAACGCATCGCTAGTAATCAAAAATGCTTTTATGGGATCGTTTGGAAATATCTTTTTTAGTCAGACGTTAAAAGTTGCGATACAGGAATTTCTAGTTATCTACTGGTTTCAATTTCCAAATTTATTTTTGATTTTTCCGATTGTTGGTTTGGTTTTACTTTTAAAAAACAAAACTACAACGCTCCAATTTTCAGGCACATTGATTCATTTTCTGACCAACACAATCTTCTTTGCGTTTTATGGGACGTGGGACAAATTTGCGTTTTTGCTACAATCGTTTATTCTAGTTGTTTTTTATGGAAGTTTTTTTCTACAAATTCTGCAATCCAAATCTAGAATCATCGCGCTTATAACAAACATTCTTCTATTCTCATCTACACTGTATGGAATGGGATTTTATGAAACAGTTCACAAATCCGGACAAGATCCTTATGGAACATGGTATGGACGGTATAACAACGAATATTCGGCAAATCTATATGACCAAGCAGAATATGTGATTGTTCCAAACAAACGAAACTATAGAGAGGTAGAAAAATACTGTGAACTCATATTTGAAAAACTTCCACAAGGTGCGACCATGTTAGAAGATGATTCACGCACATACTACCCGTTAGCCGATTACTTTCAAAAGTATTATGACAAACGAAAAGACATACATTTTTTACTTATGAATTCGTGGGGCATTGCGGGCTGGGGACTCAGTTCCGAACAAGTCGCAAGTGAAATAAAAAAATCAGTTGAAAAGGGAGAGGCATTTTTTATTCCTACACTATCCACTCCCTATGGTTCGATTATAGAAACCATTTCGAGAGATGGAACAATGTATTTCGACAAATTCCCATTATCCTCCACTCAATGGATCTACCAAGTAAAATCCAGAAACGAATTATCCCAAAAATCGCAGTCCAAAGAAGGATTTTGGGATTTGCAAATGAAACATGTATCTTCTAGCTCTAAGAATGTTTTTTTATCCAGACAATTTATGAATTCCTTTCAGGGAAACTGGGATGGCGAAGATCAGATATTTCTATCTGGCGAAAATGGTTCTTACGCAGAATGGAAATTAGCCCACACAAAAACAGAAACCGCCAAAATCCAAATCCATCTCACGTCAGCACCTGACTTTGGAACACTCAACATCTACTGGAATCAAAAAAAGATTTTAGCGAATATTGACTCTTATGCGCTCTCGGTTGGAAGGTTTACTTCTCCGGTGGTTGCAGTTGACTTACGAAGTGGAGACAATTTACTCAGAGTTGAGCTTTCAGGGAAAAATCCAGAGTCGAGTGGATTTAAGTTTGGTGTGGATTCAGTTGAGATTGTGAAAAAGTAGGACTTTGTAAAAAAAGAATTACGAAAAGACAGTGGACTTATGCCCACTGTCGTATTCCTTTTATTTCGTTTACTGAGTAAGTTTTAAAGTTCTTCCGCTTTCACCAACGATAAAGCATGTAGTAGAAGAAGGACAAGCAACTCCCCATAATGTTTGTGTTGAGGTTGAATAATTGATAGACCAACCATTTGTTCCAGAATTAGTTCTCAAAATAGTTCCATTGGATCCTACTGCCGTACAATTGGTAATAGCCCCTCCATTACAAGTTATTGCTCCCAAACCATTTCTTGAGGACATATAGTAGGTAGACCAAGTACTACCGCCATTAGTAGTAAACCTGTGCCCGCTACTAGAAAAAACTGCACTGGTTGCAATGTAGGTGGATAAATCAGCAGCAAAAATCCCATTCAAAGCAGAAGTTGTATTCGATGTCTGCAAAGAAAAGGTAGCACCATCCGCGGTCTTGGTAATAGTCCCAGAACTTCCTACCGCCAAACAATTATTCGTGCTAGAGCAGTGAACGTAATTAAGCGAATTGATAGTATTAGAAGTTACCGCGCTCCAAGTTGATCCGTCTATTGTTTTTCTTATTACGCCTGCTACGCCAACCGCATAACAAGTAGTTGTATCAGGACAACTAATTCCGACCAGATTCGATGTAACTCCTGAAGTGAGGGCTGTCCAAGTCGCACCAGTATCTGTACTTTTTAAAATAACTCCCGTTACTCCAGTCACATAACAAATCGCACTAGTTGGACACGATATAGATGTCAGGTTGTTTACAGTACCAGAAGTAAGTGTTGTCCAATTCGTTCCACCGTCAGTAGTTTTAACAATAGTCCCATTATTACCCACAGCAATACATGTAGTAGTGCTATTCCCAGGGCAAGCAATAGAAAATAAACTATTCGTGGTTGTCTGAGTTAGGGTTGCGATTGAGGCAGATTCTGCTGCTCTCACCCCAAAAGTTCCCGAAGAGGTAATACTGTAACCAGCGACTTCTACATAAACCGTCCCTGTCTCTGTCGCCTCAAAAATACCTGTTGTTGTACTATCAAAATAATAGCCAGAGTCAGTAAATGTTTTATAGGTAGATACTCCATCCGCTTTTAGCACTCTCACCAATACATCCAAAGTATATGTTCCAGAACCTTGAAAGCCATCATCCCAATATACCGAATAGAATTTACCAGAAGTGGCTGAAAATGTATAGTACTGCTTAGCACCTGCTGCTAAAGTTCCAGATAAAAACGTAGTCCCAAGAGTTAAAGCAGTAGGACTAACAATTGTAAAGGTAGCTGTACTAGTTACAGCCGTTTGTCCCGCGACCGTAACCGTAATTCTACCTGTCGTAGCCGCACTTGGAACTGTAACCGTTAAAGAACTAGAACCGGCTGCAACGACTGTTGCAGTTGTTCCATTGAATTGCACAGAATTATTGGCGATAGTACTGGAAAAGTTATTTCCCGAAATCGTAACGGTAGTACCTACGATCCCAGATGTAGGAGAAAAACTAGTGATAGTTGGGGTTATCGATGAAGTGCCAGTGCCTGTTCCCACTCCTGTTCCTGTTCCTGTTCCTGTTCCCGTTCCAACTCCAGTCCCTGTAGTAGGCGCAGGCGCTGATAAACCAACAATTGTGAGTAACAAAGCCAGATCTTTATTTACTTTCGCATTATTTCCCTCAATTAAATCCATAGGTCCTATATCAATGAAAGCCGCTTCCTTCACGTCACAGAAGGGAATCGTTACAGCCCCACTCAAAATCAAACCTTGGATTGAGTTGACTTTGCTGACACAATCTTCAACGGAAGCTTTGTCATAGTATTTTCCATCGCTAATACTTATGAATACGGGAACTAACATAGTATTCAACGCTTTCGCAAGAGCAGCAGAAACAGGCGAACCAATGAGAGTATAACCAATTCGGTCAATCGCACTAGCCGCATCTATGAGCTTTTTCTTTGCAGATTTCCCATCTATAGTGTCAATACCAGGAATCACAGTACAATAGGAAAGGATAAGGATTAATAGGAGATAAATTGATTTTTTCATAATTTCCCAAGGTTCATTTTGAGAAATAAAGAGTCAACATTATTTTTTACGTGAGTTAAAGATAAGGGTTTCTACTGTTAAAAGAATTATACAGAGACAGTAACTACTCAGTGTGGTTTGCCACAGAGGCACAGAGACACAGAGAATAATGGGATTGCGCTATTTTTATTACTATTCATCAAATTAAAGAGAGCTAGTGAAATATTTGGATTCAACTACCAATAATAAACAAGGCTAAAGTACCAAATTAAATATTATATTATGAAATAGACTCTCTTTAAATTTCTCCGTGCCTCTGTGCCTCTGTGGCAATAACTTATGCTGAGTAGTTACCAAAGACAGTGGATTTATGCCCACTGTCTGATTGCTGATGTTAGTTGGAACTTCTTTTTAGAAGATTTCCAGCAGTTAAGGTTACGTAACAAGCACTGGAAGGAGAAGCTGAACAAGCAAGACCCAAGATGTTATTTGTTGCACCAAAACCTTGATTTGTCCAATTTGTTCCACCGTTGGAAGTTCGCCAAATGGAAGTACTATTTCCTGCTATTGTACAAGTATTGGCATCAAAACAATGCACTCCATTCATGATGGAACTTGAACCACTTGCAGATGGCATGGTCAGAGAAGTCCACGTTGTCCCATCAGTAGTTTTAGCAAGAACAGTATTTCCAACAGCCATACAATTAGTTGCATCTACACAGTGAATGGAATAGATCGATGTTCCGCTTGGGATAGTTTGTGTTGCCCAAGTAGGCGTGGCTGTACTTGCATTTGTTGTCTTATAAACTGTCTTTGTATTTGCTTCCGCACCATAGCAAGTTGTTGTATCCAAACAATGAACAGTCACCATTGTGTTAGATGTGTTAATAGATGTCCAATTCGTACCATCTGTAGTTCTTTGGGCTGTGTTAGTTCCTACAGCAATACAAAATGTAGTGGTTGGACAGGAAATGGAACGGTAAAAGCCAGTATTTCCCATTTGTGTGATGGTTGGAGTTACAGCAGAGGCATTCGTGACTTTTAGGATTTTATTGGAAGAGGAATTTGAACCTGCTATGTAACAAGTCGAGGTATCAGGACAAGAAATTCCACCAGCAAGGGAAGTAGTCGAACTTAGGATACTGTATCCAGAATTGAAGGAAGTCCAATTAGCTCCACCATCCGTAGTCCTTATAAAGGATGTATTCGATGTAGAATCCGCCTGAGCCAAAGCAAAACAAGTATTTGCGGTTGGACAGGAAATACGGTATATGTCGCTAGTTACTGGCACGTTTGCACTTAGATTTGTCCAGGGGGATACATCAAAGTTAGAAGTAGTCGTTGCAGTCAAACCATTTACAGTTACAGTGATTGTTCCTGTAGTAACTCCAGTTGGAGCAGTTACATTCAAAGAAGTGCTTGTGGCAGAATTGACAGTAGCCGTTGTTCCATTGAATCGAACTGTGTTATTGGCAGCAGTTGTGGAAAAATTCGTTCCGGTAATCGTTACAACAGTTCCAGTAACACCAAATGCAGGAGAAAAGTTTGTGATAGTCGGAGTCGCAGTTCCTGT
>DDBL01000010.1:379-13435 GCA_002333425.1 Leptospiraceae bacterium UBA2033 | reverse complement strand
TCAAAAAATAACGAAAAAACTTTTTCGATAAAAGTAGAAGGATTTAAAGATTTAGTGAATTATCATTCTCAATTTATGAAAGTGGTAATTGATCCAAATGAGTTAGTAGTCGGAGAAAACCAATACGAGGTAAAAAAAGTTTGGGGAGTTCCATCTAGTGGAATAAAAATTACTCTCCTCGGACCTAAGTTAAACATCGGAGTAGACGTGTTATCCTCAAAAACAATGCCGGTGGATATTAACTTTGAAGATGATTTGCCGCAGGGTTTTATCAAGTCATCGTATTTTATAAAACCNNAAAACTGAATCTTTTACTAAAACAGTTCGTTTGCCTGAATTTCAAAAAGGGCTGGGACTTGTTGGAAATATAAAAGAGTTTCAACTAAGGGTAAATATCATACGAGATTTGTCCAATATCGGAGACCAGATTATAGTCCAACTTCCTGTAAAATGTGAGTACCTAGATTCAGCACTTGAGGCTGATTTGTCAGTGGAAGAAGTTTCGATTAAATTTTCCTCTACAACCAAAGTAAACAGCATTCAGATTATCCAAGGTATACAAGCAAGTGTTCCATGCAATTATACCTATGATCGAAAATTAAAAAAGATTGTTCCAAATTCTCTTCCCGTACTCGCCAAGGTTCGTATTGTCAAATCGCCCGATTTAAAAAACATTGAAATACTGGGAGTTATGCCAGAAAAAATTAATATCCAATACAAAGTAAAATCCGAATTAGAAGAAAAGGAAAAGGAGAAAGATACACCAGAGGAAGTATTTTATCCAGAAGATATTCCAGAGGATAGAAAATGATTCTATCTGTGGGAA
Source organism: Leptospiraceae bacterium UBA2033 (assembly GCA_002333425.1). Classification (GTDB taxonomy): domain Bacteria; phylum Spirochaetota; class Leptospiria; order Leptospirales; family Leptospiraceae; genus UBA2033. The sequence continues at coordinate 12,609 of DDBL01000010.1, read as the reverse complement.
ATGACATTGTAGAAAATAGTAGAATTAAAGAGACTTTAGAAAAGTTTGGAGAAAAGTTTCTGGAGAAAGTATACACACAAGAAGAAGTAACCTATTGTCTTTCCAAAAAAAATCCGATTCCTCATTTGAGTGCCAGATTTGCGTGTAAAGAGGCATTCATCAAAGCAATCGAATTGGAAAATGGAAAAGTTTTAGAAATGAAAGAAATTGAGTTAAGCGGAAATTTTTTCGGGAAAAAAAATCTTGCATTACATGGAAAGGCAAAAGAATTATTCTTACAAAAGGGTTATACAGAAATTTCGGTTTCGATTAGCCACACGGAAATGTATTCAACAGCAGTAGTCGTATTGTACTGCAAATAGAAAAGGAAAAACTATATGATTACAGCGCAAATGAAAGAAGTTTTAACTCATTACAATAAAGGATTAGAGCTATATAAAAGTAGACAGTTCCAAGAAGCAATGAATAGCTTTAAAAAAGGTTTGGAAATTATTCCCGATGATGGTCCGACACTTATGTACATTAAACGATGCAAAGAATTTATCGAAACTCCACCTCCAGCAGATTGGGATGGTGTTTATATTATGAAAACAAAATAGTAGAAGTAAACAGGTATGATGAAAAAAAATAACTCTTTTTTAGTTACAGAACATGGAACGATTTCCACAATTTTAGGTAGAGATACTTACTTTAACGGAATTCTTACTTTTAAAAAACCATTACAAATTGCTGGGGAATTTGAAGGAGAGATTATCTCTGACGGATTTCTTTTGATTAGTGAAGGTTCGGTCATTCGGGCAAATATCAAAGCGCATACTGTTGTAGTAGCCGGTCATGTCACAGGAAATGTAGTTGCCACAGAGCGTCTTGAAATGCAAGCAAGTGGTAAAGTGGTTGGAAACATCAAGACCGCAAAATTACAAATAGCCGACGGAGTTGTATTTGATGGCAACTGCGAAATGATTCAAAAAACCTAATCTAAGTAATTTTTTAAAATACGAGCTAATGTAATTATTTTATTCATGAAAAAAATAGTCTTAACATTAGCTTTAACTTTCCTATTTGTATCGTTTACACATACTTATGCGCAGGATACTACAGAATTAATTAAACAATTAAATCTGAATGAAACTGGAGAGGAAAAAACAGAAGCGGATACCACCAAAGAATTTAAGCTCACAGAAGCCAAGAAAAAACTGATTAGACGAGTTCTAGATATTTTGTCTGACAGAGAAGTTGATGATTATCTACGAGCCATTGGACTTTCTACCTCAGGAACAATCTACGCCAAAAGAGACAGACTAAAAGAAGCAGTCTCAAGTAAGGATGATAAGGTTAAGGAAGATTTTCCGCTACCACAAGATTTGAATAAAAAACAAGAATCGTTTGTTATCGAAAACGCAAGTGAAGGGGAGCTTCTATCGGTTGACAAAACTAAATCAGGCGTTTTGATTTTACGAGGAAAAGTAAAGATCAAAATTGGACAAGGACATTTAGTGGCAGATTCGATTTCCGTGGATTCCCAAAAAAATGAGATCTACGCAGAGGGTGGAATTGAATTTACAGATAAAGCATTATCCGTAAAAGGAGAAAAGTTTTTATACGACATCAATATGGAGCGAGGTGTTGTATATGACACAAAAGCTACTCTTTACCCGTCTTTTTTTGTAGGAAAAAAAATCAAAAAAATAGATGAGAATAAATATGCTTTGGACATGGGATATTTTACAGCCTGTGGAGCGGAAATTCCTCATTATACGTTCAAAGCAAAACGAATCATTATGTACAATGATAACAGTGTGGTAGCTACGAATTTGCGTTTCCAAGTTGGTGGGACTAGTCTATTTTGGATTCCTTTGTATTATAGTTCCAATTTAGGAAGTGGGTGGACGTTTCAATTTGGTAAAAATAGATCTCAGGGAAGTTTTTTACAATTAGGTTATCAGTGGTCAGATCCGTTAGCCGCAACAAGTCTCTTAATGCCGATAGGTAGAAAAATTAAAATTGATGCATTTCAAGTCACAGGGGAGGCGATTGCACTTGATCTTTGGAAGTCTAGTCCTTGGTTAAATTATAATTTAGAAACAGGTTATGCGAATTACAAATACAATCGTTCTGTTGATACCTATGAAAGTAGATACGGAGTTCCCAAAGATCCGATTCGAGATGTAAGTACCATCATCACAACAAATCAGGTAGACAAAGGGGAATTATGCGCTTATGATAACCACAAATTCAAATCAGAATGTTTGGTTACTGCATCTCAATTATTACAATCCAATAACTCAGGTTGGAATTATCCGATTCGAAATATAGGTATTTTGCAAGAGGCTTGGAGCAAATTAAACTTAACCGCAAATGCAAAAAATAACAACCTACCAGGAGATGGTACGCGCAATTTACAGCTAGATGTTCAAAATTATTCTAATCCGAGATATGATTTTGAATTTGGATATAGATATGAGCCTGCAAATACTCTCCAATCTTTGTATACAAGAAGACAGCAGCGAAACCCTCTTATCCGCCAGAATACTGTTTGGAGTGTAGACTATTCTCAAACACAAGGAGATCTCAGTGTAAATATTTCTGCTAGAAGAAATAACTTTTTTTTACCAATCAAACCGCAAGCATACGAAGGTTTTTTTCCGCTTTACGAAGAGTTGCCGCGTACGAGTATCAAAAATTCATCGCAGATATTTACCATTCCGTATTTTTTTGCTCCTGTTTATTGGGATATAAATATTCTAAATGTTGTGAAACGATTTTACTTGAGTCCAGTAAGAAATTCTCAATCTATACCTACAGGGGTTATTCCTGATTTGCCCGGAGGATCGTATCAATATGGTAATGCAAAGTCATCTGTTGCCAGAACAGAAATTGAAACCTACGTAGAAACAGGTTTTAAAACTAATTTTAATTTTGGAAGTTACCTTACATTTTCTCCGTCAGCATATTATGGATTTCAAAAATATACATTGGAAGTTCCGGGTGGACTACAACAAGCTGATCTTTCTAGAGAAAGAGAACTTCGTCGTAATTCGTATATTTTTACAAGACAAAACCATCGTATGACCTTTGGAGTTCCTGCTTTATTATTTTCTTCTACTTTTCGTTGGACTGATGGAAGTCGATCTGATTTAAGAGACCAGACTCTTATGAATAACCGCGATAGGGTAAAGGAATTAGAATTTGCTATAGAGAGTAACGCATTTGAGAATGTAGAATTCTCACTCAAGACAATTCGCGACTTACGAGAATTTGCCCGTGATTACAATCCACAGCCAACGAATGCGCAGAGATGGTATTTTACTGTTGCTAGGGCTGCGATATTTTTTGACTTCATTGACGGGTTTGGAAAAAAACGAGATACTCTCCTAGAAAAACGTAGAAGTTTTTACACTGGAATATTTTTTAATAACGATTATGTTTATCATACTGCACAGAATAGTCCTCTTTATAATAATTTTACGATGTCTTACAAAATGGGTGGATTCTCTCTTCCATTCATACGAAATTTTAAAAACTTTGAAATAGGTGGATCTTGGTTTCATGTATTTCAAAATAGTAGGTTAGAACAATTTGGAGTTTACTCTGTTCAAAATGGAGAAGTGGGTAAATACGGTAATACGCGAAGTTCTTTTTTGGATTCGTACAGATTTTATATTCAAGCAGACCTACAAGTCACACGCAATTTTGGAGTTGAAATTGAACTAGATTCTCGTGTTACGCAACCATGGAGATTCACAAACGAAGTTGGACAAAATGCAATTTTTAGAAATGGATTAGATCAGGCTACTCTCGATAATTCGTATCAACAGTATTCTAGTCCTAACACAGCATTTCAACAAACTACCATTCAAAGAGATATTGCAAATGGTCTTGGGATCAATGGAGCTGCTGCAAGGCAGACCTCTGCGTTTAACGTTAACCGCTTCATCTTAGTTGGAAAATACAATATTCATAATTTCGAATATCGTGTAGGATATTCAATGGATTTACGTGCGATACCCGGTGGGTCTTCTCTCGATAGTATGGTAACATTCTATGACCAATCAATCTTTTTCTCCGTTAACTTACTCAATATTAACCTAGGACCAGAAGAGCCAGCAGCAGCCATGACAAGAGCAAGAATTTACAGGTTCAGAAAACGTCCTCTCGATCCTGGAATTGGAGCATACTCAGGCGTATCCGCGGAGGGACCATAATGCTTAAAGAAAGAAATCAGACGTTTAAGTTAATGTTTATTGGACTTGATTTAGCGATTTCGTTAGTTGGATTTTGGGTAGCGTTTACTCTTCGTTATCTGTTTGATACGAGTTTTTATTTTAATACAACCAATTACATAATACTTTCTATTGTACTTTCGATAACACAAGTGCTGGCTTTTATTTCCATAGACTTGTATCATCCGAGAAGGGGTCTTGCTTTTTTTGATGAGTTGGTTGTAATTGCAACTGGTGTTGTTTTAAATTTACTTTTTATTTTGTCTTTGCTTTTCTTTTTTAGGGGAGAGATTCGGGGAGAAAGTTTTTCTCGTCTTTTTGTTGGTTATTATGTTTTAATAAGTATTTTTCTCACTGCATTAGTACATTATATCTTTCGTTTGTTTTTAATGCGAATGCGAGAAAAGGGTTATAATCTTCGAAATGTAATTATCATAGGAACAGGAAAAACAGCTGAGCGAATAACAGACGTTATCCAGAAACATAAAATCTATGGATACAAAATAGTTGGTTATATCAAAAGTATTTCTAGAACGCAAACTAGAGAAGATTTTCCAATCATCGGAAATCTAAAGGATATAGAAAAAATTCTAATCAAAGAAAAGCCAGATATTCTAATTTACGCAAAAGAATTTGCGGATGGAGAAAATCTTCGTGAGATCATTGACATTTGTGATCACGAAAACATTGAACTAAAAATCATTCCTGAATTTATAGAGTTTATTGCTGCAAAGGGTAGAGTGGAAGGGATGGATGGAGTTCCGATTATTTCTATTCGTGATATTCCTATTCGAATGGGTTATAATCGATTTATAAAAAGATCGTTTGATTTTTTATTTGCGCTTACTTTTATTTTATTTTTTTCTCCCGTGTATATTTTAATTGCGCTTTTAGTAAAACTTACATCTGAGGGAGATATTTTTATTCGCCAAGAAAGAGTTGGACTGGATAATAAGAGTTTTCCCATGCTTAAATTTAGAACGATGTACACTCAGGCAAAGTCTGATTCTGACACAATTTGGACAACCAAGAATGATCCGCGGGTAACGCCTGTTGGCTCCGTACTTCGCAAACTTTCAATCGACGAAATTCCTCAGTTCTTTAATGTTCTGATGGGTAGTATGTCTGTAGTCGGACCAAGACCAGAGAGACCTTTTTTTGTAGAGAAATTTAAAAATGAACACCACCAATACATGCGTCGTCACGCTGTTAAAGCTGGTATCACAGGCTGGGCGCAGGTAAATGGGCTTAGGGGAGACACCTCTATTGAGAAAAGAATTGAGGCTGATATTTATTATATTGAAAATTGGTCTATATTTTTTGATTTGAAGATAATACTTCTTACCCCCTTAACTGGTTTGATTAACAAAAATGCATATTAGAAATAGGATTCAAACGACATGAAAAAAAAGATACTAATAGTAGATGATCAAATTTCAGTTGTAAAAATAGTAAGTGATGTTTTAAAAAAAGGAGAATATGAAATTATCACAGCAGCTAATGGTCAATTAGGAATTGAATCTGCTATTGCGAATAAACCAGATTTAATCATCATGGATATTATGATGCCAGTGAAAACTGGGCTAGAGGCTATCAAAGAAATTAAGCAAATAGATTCAGTGAAATCAATTCCTATTCTTGTTTTAACTGCAAAGGGTGGTGGCAATGATTTAGATTCAGCGCTCTCTTTAGGTGCATCTGGATTTTTAGCTAAGCCATTTTCCCCAAGAGCAATTTTGGACGAGGTTAGTAGGCTTATAGAGACTGTGTAATAAGATATGCCACAGAGGCACCGAGACACGGAGAGATTTAAAGAGAGTTTATTTCATATAATACTGTCTATTTAAGTAATTTAGTATTAGTTATTTGTAATACGAGATAGAAATTGAATCCAAATATTTCATTCGCTCTCTTTAATTCGACGAATAGTAATNNTAGCGCAATCCCAAAATTCTCTTTGTCTTTGTGCCGGCGCCGGTGGTGAGAATGAAACTAGTGTTTCACACTCGTTTTTTAAGATTACGAACCAGTGTCATCCCCGAAATTTTCTATCGGGGATCTCTAGATGTTGAGATTCCCTATAAAAGATTTAGGGAATGACACTTTGAGTGACTGGTTCGTTTATAGTTTATCGAACCATGGCAAAATTTTTATTTTTACACAGTTCCTGATTTTATTTTGTTCAAACAAATTCTTAAAGATTTTTTAAGAAAAATTCTACAGTCCTACTCTCTGCTTCTTCTTTATGAAAATTCCAAATTAATTCATGTTTATTGCAACTTGGTATCCATTTCTGTTTTGGCTGATTTGCTTTTGAAAACAATCTATCTGCATGTTTAGCATCTACATAATCATCCTTATCGCAGTGCAAAATAAAAATTGGACGTGGGGAAATATTTCCAATTTTTTCTTCTGGTAAAATTGTTTCTAACTTCATATTCCCACGTAAATTAATTAAATTTACAACTATTGGTAAAAGCGGATAATAAGGAATGCCGTAATCTCTTTTGGCTGCCTCAGATAAAACATCTACCGCAGAAGCATACCCACTACTAAAAATTCCTGCCTTTATGCGAATGTCTTCTTCCATGGCAAGGATGCTAGTAGCTGCTCCCATAGAAAATCCAAATACTCCCACTGAGTCCATTTGTTTTTCTTTTAGTAAAAAATCTACAGCAGACTTTACGTCTTTTCTTTCATGGTATCCCATACTTGCGGGTTGGTTTGCATTTCTTCGTAGACTTAGAAGAACTAAATGGAATCCCGCTTGGTTTAACGAACGGGCAAATCGTAAACCTTCATTTTTAGAACCACCGTGACCATGCACTAAAACAATACCTTTTTTGGAACTAGAAGGAATGTACCAACTTTCCAAATTAACTCCATCTTCCGTTTTAATATTGATTGTTTCGTAAGTAATACCGATTTCAGAGGGTGTATCACAAAATACATGATGATCTTTTGAACAATTCGTTTTTGGAAATAAAATCAAAGAGGAAAAAAACCATGGTATGTAAAGAAATAATAAGATTAAAATAAGAAATGAAACTCGCAAGCCAGAAAAGTATTTTCTATTCATATAATTTTGATGGAATTCTATTTCGTAAAGGATTGTAAATGTTTTTTTAAATTGAATAAATTAATTAAAACTGTCCTCCCGAAAATGAATAAAAAAATGATAATCTCTAGGTAAAATGATAAAAAGTTTTGCACTTAATATACTGAAAAATTAAACTGGTGAAGACAGTTCGATATGAAAAAAATTCTGATAATAGAAGACCAAGCACCGATGGCAAAAATTTTAGCTGATATTCTAACGAAGGAAAAGTTTGAAGTTATAACAGCTATCAATGGACAGATTGGAGTTGAAAAAGCGATTGAGTTTAATCCCGATTTGATCATTACAGATAATATGATGCCTGTAAAAACAGGATTAGAAGTGATAGTCGAACTCAGAGCCCGAAAAGAATTTCAAACAACACCAATTTTTATGATCACAGCCAAGGCAGGACACCAAGATCCCGCTTTAGCCAAAGAAGCCGGAGCCACAGGATTTATTAAAAAACCTTTTTCGCCTGGAATAATAATAGAGGAAATTAAGACACTTCTGAATTGTTAAATTTCAGATTAGTTCCATGTTAATTAATTCGATATTTAATTAATTTTCGATTGCAATTTTAACCCTCACCTTTTTTATGTAAATATTATTATTACATTTAAGGAGAACTTATGAGTTCTAAATTATTTTCTAAAACAAAACTTGGGAATCTTGAATTGAAAAATGCTATTGTAATGGCACCGATGACCCGCTCTCGCGCACTAAACAATATTCCAAATGATCTAATTGCAACTTATTACGCCCAAAGAGCAGGCGCAGGTCTTATTGTTACAGAAGGAACTTCTCCTTCGCCAAACGGTCTTGGTTATGCTAGAATTCCAGGAATTTTCACAAAAGAACAAATCGAAGGTTGGAAAAAAGTAACCTCAGCTGTTCACGCTAAGGATGGTAAAATATTTGTGCAACTTATGCATACAGGTAGAATTGGGCATTCCATGAATTTGCCGGAAGGAGCAGAAATTATTGGACCTTCTGACATTGTAGCAAAGGGACAAATGTGGACAGACAAAGGTGGAATGTTGGATCATCCGACTCCAAGAGAAATGACAAAGTCTGACATAGAAAAAGCAAAGTCTGAATTTGTACAAGCCTCGGTAAATGCAATCGAAGCTGGTTTTGATGGAGTGGAGCTTCATGGGGCTAATGGCTATTTACTCGATCAATTCTTACAGCCAGATTCTAACCAAAGAAAAGATGAATACGGTGGAAGTTTTGAAAATCGAGCTCGTTTTGTTATTGAGGTAACAAAAGCTGTAGCCGAAAAAATCGGAAAAGAAAAAACCGCAATTCGCCTTTCTCCTTATGGAGCGTTTAACGACGTTAGTCCATTTGCCGAAACAGAAGCGGAGTATGCTTATTTGGCAGAAAAATTAAACGAAATCGGAATTGTTTACATTCATTTGGTAAATCATTCTTCTATGGGAGCACCAACTGTTGAGCCTTCCACAGTAAAAAAAATCAGAGAGAACTTTAAAAATACTCTCATTCTAAGCGGTGGTTATGATAGACAAAGAGCAGAAGCAGATTTAGTTTCTGGCGCTGCTAATTTGATTGCTTTCGGAAAAGCTTTCCTTGCCAATCCAGATCTAGTAACCAGACTTGAAAAAGGAGCAGAACTCAATAGTCCTCAAATGGATACATTCTATACTGCTGATGAAAAGGGTTATACTGATTATCCTGCTCTCGCGGGTGCAGTAGTTTAGTCCCAGCATCCAGCCAGCCAGTAAGGGACTGTGTAAAAACAAAAGTTTTGCCACCGAGGCACAAAGACACGGAGAGTTTATTGAATTTTTTTCTACGATATTAGATAAACATCTAACGTGTCTACATAATCTCACAATAACGTCTAATATGTTATTAACCTCTGTGACTCAGTGCCTCCGTGGCATATCTTTTTACACAACCCCTTACTAGATGCTCGATGCTGGAGTTGTGTGAGCTAGGAACGACCTCTAAAATTTTAGGATTGTAATTTTATCTAAGTAGATTGAAATACGATAATCAGATAGAAGGGGTCTTATGAAAATAGGTTTGATTGGATCGGGGAGTTTTGGGACGGCGCTTGGGAGTTTGCTTGCTGATAAAGGGTATGATGTGCTCATGTGGACTAGGTCAGCAGACCAGGCAGATGGAATTAACAAAGAGCATAAAAACAGAAAACATCTTTCTGATTTAACCCTGCCGGAAAAACTGAAAGCCAGCACAAGCCTAGAAGAAGTAGTTAGAGACAAAGATTTAATCCTATCAGCTCCACCTTCTCATGTATTGACAGAAATCATTCACCAAATCAAAGATTATCTCCCCGCACACGCGCCAATTGTATCAGCCACAAAAGGAATTGAAAATGGAACACTCAGGATGGTATCAGAAATCTTTGAGTCAGAGCTTCCTGGTCGTTTACAAAAAAATCTAAGTTATCTTTCAGGTCCAAGTTTTGCCAGAGAAATTATTAACAGGGTTCCAACAGTTGTAAGCATTGCTTCTAAAAATGAAAATACAGCAAAGGCAGTGCAAGAAGTTTTTAGTTTTACTTACTTTCGGACGTATTGGACTCCTGACGTAGTGGGTGTGGAATTGGGTGGTTCTTTAAAAAACGTAATTGCGATTGCCGCAGGAGTAGTGGATGGACTAGGGCAAGGGCAAAATTCTCGCGCTGCTGTTATCACTCGTGGGCTAAATGAAATTACCCGCTTGGGAGTCAAAAAAGGTGCTGATCCTATGACTTTTCTTGGTCCATCTGGAATTGGAGATTTGGTCTTAACTTGTTGCGGGGATTTGTCGCGTAACCGCACAGTCGGAATCAAACTAGGTCAGGGAAAAAAATTAGCAGAAATTCTTTCTGAAATGAATGAAGTAGCAGAGGGTGTAAAGACTACGAAAAGTGCCTATGACCTTTCTCAAAAACTGGGTGTGTCTATGCCAATTACAGAAGAAATATACAAGATGCTTTATGAAGATAAATCTCCCAAAGATGTACTTAGAGATTTGATGGGAAGAGATTTAAAACGAGAAGGAATTCACTAAAATGATTTATATTGTAACAGCTTTAGCACAGGAAGCAATTCCTCTAATCCAACACTTCAAACTTAAAAAAGATTTATCTCATACCAAGTTTGACATTTACCGCAATGATATGATAAAACTGATTGTATCAGGTACAGGCAAATTAAAATCAGCCGTTGCTACTACATACCTACTTCTCAAAGAGCCTCCCAAAAAATCAGATAAGATTTTAAATTTTGGAATTTGTGGATCTGGTATAGAGAAATATAAAAGTGGGCAAATATTTTTAATTAACAAAATTGAGGATGTAAATTCGGGTAAGACCTATTATCCGGAGATTTTATTTTCCCATTTGCTTCCTGAAGAGACAATTGTTACTTATGAAAAGCCAGTTATTAAAATCAAAACTGCTCCTTCTATTCAAGGTTTAGTTGATATGGAAGTTTCTGGATTTTACGAAGCGGCAAATACATTTGTTCAATCGCATAATATCATTATACTCAAAGTAGTTTCTGATCATCTCGGAGGAGAAAAATTTACAGGTGCGTTCATTCAAAGTATCGTGGAAAAAAATATTCCTCATATTATCACAGTCCTAAACCAAGCTCGGAAAAGACAGTCAGCCCAAGCCACAGATTCGGAAGTTTTGGACTCAGGGGAATATAGAGTGTTTGAAGATTTGAGTGATAATCTTGGGCTTAGTACCACCCAACGTTTCCAAGTTTTGGATATGTTAAAAGGTTACAAAGTAAGGGGGGGAGGAGACTTTCAATTTTTGAAAGATTTTTCTAAAAAGAAGGTAGTAACTTCCAAACAAGATACTAAAAAAGCACTCGAAGAATTAAAAGAAAAATTAAACACAGGTGAGGATTAAATCTTTACACAAAACCTGTTTTTGAAATTCTAAAATTATGAAACGTCTCAAAGAGCAGCTAATCGAAACTTACAACAATCTAAATATTCTTTTGCATGATGAAGAAACAGAAAATAAAGTAGTCACTGCTACAAAAATAATTGTGGATACTCTAAAACAAAACCATCCATTTTTAATCTGCGGCAACGGTGGATCAGCCTCAGACTCAATGCATATAACTGGAGAATTAGTCGGACGATTTTTAAAAGAAAGAAAAGCTTTAAATGTGATTTGTCTTTCTTCAAATTCCGCAGTCATTACTGCATGGGCAAATGATTATTCCTATGAAGATATTTTTGCAAGGCAAGTTGAGGCATACGGGAAGTTAGGCGGAGTGCTTCTTGGAATATCTACTAGTGGAAATTCTAAGAATGTAATTAAAGCATTTGAAATGGCTAAATCTTTAAATGTAAAAACAATCGCGCTTACTGGAAAAGGTGGGGGAGCACTTTCTGAAATTTCTGATATTTTAATCGAAGTCCCTTCTAACCATACCCCACGAATACAAGAAATGCATATTATGCTTTATCATTATATTTGTGAACGAATCGAAGAAATGATGTTATGATCCAAGAAAAATTAGATTCTATTTCTACTAACGTGTCTACTTTGAATTGGTATGCAGTTTACACAAAACCCAGAGCAGAAAAAAAACTAAAAGAAGCACTGGAAAAAAAATCCATTCAAAATTTTTTACCTCTCATCACAGAAAAGAAAAAATGGTCAGATAGACAAAAACTTATTTCTGTTCCGCTATTTGCATCCTACGTATTTGTTAAAATTGATTATTCACAGGATTCACTTCGCGTTCTACAAGAACCCCAAGTTGTTCAATTTGTGCAATACAATGGAAAACCGGCAACCATCGAAGATGATTTGATAGAGCTTATCAAAACATTTCTAGAGGAATACCCGGACAAGGTTCGATTAGAGCAAGAATCTAAACTTCGAAAAGGAAGTATCGTAGAAATCA
>DDBL01000010.1:0-316 GCA_002333425.1 Leptospiraceae bacterium UBA2033 | reverse complement strand
CACTTATGTTATCCGACGAAATTAGACATAAAATTTTCAAAGCGATTGATGAAAATCCCGAGATTAATCAAAGAATGCTTTCTACACAATTAGGAGTTAGCCTCGGCAAAACAAATTATTGCCTACATGCTCTTATGGAAAAAGGTTGGGTAAAAATACAAAATTTTAAAAATAGCCATAATAAGTTGGCATACGCTTATATTTTGACGCCCAGTGGAATTGAAGAAAAAACCAAATTAACCGTGCGTTATTTACGAACTAAAATGAAAGAATACGAAATTTTAAAACAAGAGATCGAAGAGCTTTCTCGAGAAGT
>DDBL01000011.1 GCA_002333425.1 Leptospiraceae bacterium UBA2033 | reverse complement strand
GCTAGAACTTGACAAAGTAGCACTAATTCTAAATCTAATTGTGAGATATAATCTATGAGAGTAGATATTTTAAAATCAGTTCTAGATTCAAGTCTAGAAATAGCAGAAGTCGCTTCATTAATTTTTTTACCCATTGTTATTCTGCCTTGTTGTTATCTTTTGAAAGTTCGTTTTGATTATTTTGTCGCAATTGTTTGGCTGTAAGTTTAGAAACTACCGGCTTACCAGTCTTTTCCTCAATTTCTTTACGTGTATTGCCAGCAATCGTTCCACCTTGTTTTGCTATTTTTTTATTTTCAGTAAAAGTCTTGGGTTTCTTTTCTTTTGAAATTTCAGTGGTAGTTGCTTCTGCTAGCATGTTTAAAACCAACTCAAGGTTAGTCATATTGTCACGTAGATTTTCTTTCTTTAGTCCTTTGTGATTTTTGTAAGCTTTAGTTGAAAATCCACTCCATGCAGAAGTAATTTCATCGGTTAATATGGCGTAACCTTTTGTCTTATCTACACCTCTTTTTTCCCATTCATCTGTGAGTTCTTTTCTAACTTCGATACTTTTGAGGCGTTGGTTAATCCACTCTTTAGAATAACCTTTTCGTAAATACGTTTCCATTAATCGGTCAATGCCTAATTCAGGGTCTTCCATTTCATCAATTCTTTCTCGACCAACTTGTGCGAGCCATACTTTGAAAGGCTCTGCTTTGGAAGATGGAACTGATTGTATGAGTCGAAAGAGTTGCTCTGTATCTACAACGTCGGTTTTATAAAATTTTCCGTCTGAAGACTGCATTTTCAGTTGGTTACAGTTTGTAACCAACTCACTGCCTTCTTTGTTAAGTCTATGTTTTAACACTTTCCAATAATTGTTTGGATTAGGGCTATCTGACAATACTCCAATTACATCCACAATGGAAAAATACCATTTTTCTTCCGTTTCACTCCATACGGATCGAACTTGTTTTTCTTCAAAAAATTTAATAGTAGTTTCTTTACTCATTTGGCATGTCCTCTATTTATTTTCGACTTTTTATTGCAACCGGTTACAATTTGTAACCCACTATTCTCCAGCTCAATTGTCGTATCAGTGATACGACAATCTTTTCATTTGGAAAAGTTTCTGCAAACTGCATCATCCTCCGTAAATTTTTTTCCGAAAAAGAGGTTCCGTATTCATTCGTCAATTGTCTCCACAGTATAGAGACAATTTGTTAGTAAACACATTTTTGCAGTTTGTAAAATGCTTGCGTAGCGGCTTAAATTCTTCATCTTGCTTGATCTTGGTTTCAAATATTCTAAGAAGAATAATTCAATGGTGTATTCAACCCGTTGCACTAATGTTCCGGCTGGTCGAAGTTTATTGTGTAATTTCTTTAAGGCATTATTTGTTTTGTTATCTGCGTAGTGTACTGTGGAGCGTCCCATATCTAGATTAATCTTTAGGACTAAACAAAACTATGTCAAACTTAAAAATTGAGAGAAAGCCATAGAAAATAAAACTCAATGTTGCTCCTTGGGTCGCAACATAATGATATTGACCCGCCACCCCACCATATCATTACCCACATCTTTTAAAAAGATTACCACCGATGAACACCGATATGCTTCAAATGAAAGCGAGTTGCTAGGTTCGTGTGCATGGACGCAATAAATATTTAGAGTCTTTAAGTCATTAAACCGAGGATTTTCGTATAATAACAGGAATAAAACTAACCATAAGGCATATCGGTGTTAATCGGTGTCCATCGGTGGTGAAAATTCTGATATTTGTGGGTAAGGTTATGCCCCACAAAGATATGACAAATCTCACACAAATCCATCTCAAAAATGTACTTTGAAAAAACTTAGCGATTTCCTTTATTGTTAATATACCTATTGCTAAAAGGAATTTTCGAGAGCATAAGGCTTTATTTTGGCAATGAAAATACGATCTTGGGATTTTGTAAAAGGAAAGAACATATATCTCACAGAGGGCACTAAGTTCACAGAGAGTCTTGACTTTATTGACTCTTTTCTCTGTGCTCTCAGTGTGCTCTGTGAGAAGATCATCCTTTTGCACAGTTTCAAGATGGTATTAGGGAAACAACGAGGAGAAATTAGTACATGGAAATACCATCTTATGTAAAGAATAAAATGTTGGTCGATTGGGTCAAAGAGACTGCGGATCTTTGTAAACCCGATAAAATCTATTGGTGTGACGGATCAGAAGAGGAATACAATAAACTTTGTCAAGACCTCGTTGACGCCGGAGTATTTAAAAAATTAAATCCTGCCAAAAAACCAAATTCTTATATTGCATTTTCAGACCCTACTGACGTAGCACGTGTGGAAGATAGAACTTATATTTGTTCGAGACGTAAAGACGACGCAGGTCCTACAAACAACTGGGTGAATCCAGACGAAATTAAAGCGACTATGACAAAACTTTATGACGGTTGTATGAAAGGACGCACAATGTATGTGATTCCATTTAGCATGGGACCACTTGGTTCGGACATTGCGCATATCGGTGTGGAATTATCCGACTCTGCTTATGTTGCTGTAAATATGAAAATCATGACCCGTATGGGAAAAAAAGTCCTAGACATTTTGGGCGACAAACCATTCGTAAAAGCACTTCACTCTGTTGGAGCACCTCTACAACCTGGTCAAAAAGATTCAACCTGGCCCTGTAACCCAGAAAAATACATCACTCACTTTCCAGAAGAAAGAACGATTTGGTCGTTTGGTTCTGGTTATGGTGGAAATGCTCTTTTAGGTAAGAAGTGTTTTGCGCTTCGTATTGCATCTACCATGGCTCGCGACGAAGGCTGGTTAGCCGAACATATGTTAATCCTTGGAGTAGAAAATCCGCAAGGGGTTAAATCGTATGTAACCGCAGCATTCCCAAGTGCTTGTGGAAAAACAAACTTTGCCATGCTCATTCCACCAAAAGAAATGGAAGGCTGGAAAATTACTACTGTAGGTGATGACATCGCTTGGATTAAACCAAAAGAAGATGGACAACTTTATGCAATCAATCCAGAAGCAGGCTTATTCGGAGTAGCCCCTGGAACCAACTACGAAACCAATCCAAACGCAATGGAAGCACTCAAGGCAAATTCTATTTTCACAAACGTAGCGTTAACTCCTGATGGAGACGTTTGGTGGGAAGGAATGTCCGACAAAGCTCCAGAAGGTTTAATTGACTGGAACGGCAAACCATATGATCCAGCAAGTGGAAAACCTGCCGCTCACCCGAACGCTCGTTTTACTTCTCCACTTAGCCAATGTCCTTGCGTCGATTCTGAATACGAAAATCCAAAAGGAGTTCCTATCAGTGCAATCATCTTCGGTGGAAGAAGAAGTAGCTTAGTGCCGGTTGTATACCAATCGTTCAACTGGAACTTTGGTGTTTACTCTGCGGCAACAATGGGATCTGAGACAACTGCTGCTGCGGTTGGTGCTGTTGGAAACGTTAGACGCGATCCATTCGCAATGCTTCCATTTATCGGATACCACGCTGCGGATTACTTCAACCATTGGTTAAACTTTGGTCGTAAACTTCCAAACCCACCTAGAATTTTTGGCGTAAACTGGTTTAGAAAAAACAAAAACGGTAAATTCGCATGGCCTGGTTACGGGCAAAACATGCGTATCCTCAAATGGGTAGTAGAACGTTCGCAAGGAAAAATCTCTGCGATCGAATCTCCACTCGGTTGGGTTCCTCGTTACGAAGACATTGACTGGCGCGGAATGGATTTCACCAAAGAGCAATTCAATGAAGTTATCTCCATTGACCGCGAAGGTTGGAAACAAGAACTTCTTTTACACGAAGAACTCTTCACCAAACTCTACGACAAAATTCCAAAAGAATTTATCTGGATCCGTGAGTTATTACTCTCCGGTCTCTGGCGTTCTCCAGAGAAATGGGAATTAGCCTCAGAAAGATANNGCGTTAAACCAATCTGCAAAATCTTTTTGGTATTTTACTGGAATAAACTCTGTAAAATGATAATCCGCAAAACCATTTTTTGAAAATGGATCTTGTTTACAAAAGTCTTTCATAGCTTCTAAACTTTCAGACCTCGCAATTAAAATTCCACCATCTCGTGGATTTTGGGGACCGGAACTTAATAAAATTTTCTTTTCATACCCAGAATCGAGAAATTCTCTATGGGCAACAAGCACGCTATCAATTTTTTCAATGGGGACTTTGTATTCTAATTTAATGATGAAATGTTTCATATATTTATTCAGAATTTTTAGGATACTAGCTTGAACAAGTGAAAAATATTTTGTTTACTGTAAATGGGAAAAAGTTTTCTTTATTAAGTTTAGGCAGGTATTGAATGAAACGTTATTTATTATCCAAATTTTCAGTTGTAGTAATTTTATTATTTCTGTTTTCTTGTTTCCCGCCTTTTGAAGAGAAGGAAAAAGAGGACCCAACCCCCACATTAGTGGCTGCCTTATTGTTACTTTCCAACTCCAACCAATGTAATGGATTATGGGCGATAGATTTTAATACTGGGTTGTATTCCTGTCAGGCAGTAACGTTAGTCGCATCAGGTACAAATATTGAAATTTACGAACAACGAGGGCTTGCAGCAGAAAAAAATTATGCCAGCTCCAACTTTAAATATGCCAATGTTGTATCTGCCTTTGAAAATACAATTCATCCCAAAATCACTACAGCCTTTGGAAATCCCACAGACATTGACGGAAATAAAAAAATCACTTTGTTTGTTCTAGATATTGGTTTTGGAATTGGAGGTTATGTCGATCCAGTGCAATTTTTTGAGGATTCTCCCGATTATCCTGATTTCAGATCTAACCAAAAGGAAATTTTATACATTGACGGAAACGCACTTTTAGCACTCAGAAAAAAAGAAATTGCGGTTAACTTACCAGACACTTTTTTATCAACGATTGCACATGAATACCAACATCTTATTCGTTTCCAACATGAACTTGGATTTTCCCGTTTGATTAGAACCTTTGATGATATAACCAACAAAACTTTTACATTCGATGATACTTGGATCAATGAAGGAACTAGTGAAGTGGCAAGTGATATTGCAGGTTATGGTCCTCAGTATTCTCGTATGGCTTGTTTTAGAGGAGATCCGGCTACTGACTGCGTGGAGGGTGCTGCTGGTTATTCGCTATTTAACTGGAGATCGTCTATTCGTAATTATGCGTCAGCGTATACGTTCATGTCTTATTTATACAATAATGCAGGAAAATCCGAATCCGAACAAATCGCATTTATCAAAAATACAGTTGTGGGTAATAGCTCTAAGCTGCGTGGAAATACTATTTCCAATATGATGACTCTTTTCCAATCTGCGGCTAAATACGATTCAACCCTACTAACATCAGATACTACAGGAATGTTCAGAAGACTTTACGCAACTTTTTTATCTCTCGCATTTAATCCAAGTCGTTATCCCACTACTTCTACTTTGTATATCGGCACATCGAATATTGGCACAATGGAAAGTTTACAAACCACCTACCCTTTACCTTCCAGCTTAAATCCAATTTATACCTATGCGTCTAATTTTGGTGTAGTGAAAGGGTCTACTTTTTTAATGGACCCATCTGCTTTTTACAGAGTATCGGAAAATTCCTCCACTGCTCCCAGTAATGCAGACACGGTAAAAGTATGGAATGGTTCGCCTGCCGCTTATGGATCTGAATTTATTGTTTTCAATGGAAGAATTGATACAACACCAGTTCTCACAAATGCAAAACCTACTGACAAAGAAAATTTTAATAATGAAATTTTAAAATGGGAAACTCCAATTACAAAAACGGGAGAATTATTTTGCCCCCATTCATTTATTACTAGAAATCATTCTTTTCAAAATAATGGAACAAACATAAAAGAACGTATGTTGCATTTAAAAACTAAGTTCAAAAGAGAATAAATCCTAGATCCAAATAAAACTTGTTTATAATTACTGAATAGCCATTCTGGTATTTTAGTGTAAGGGAAAAAGTATGAAGATCAAAGACTATTTTAAAGTAAACTTCCAAAAACCAGAAATAAGTGATTCTATTTCTAAATTGATCAAAAAAAAAACTGATCTGAAAAACCAATTAGATTTTTGTT
This sequence comes from Leptospiraceae bacterium UBA2033, assembly GCA_002333425.1. Lineage (GTDB taxonomy): Bacteria > Spirochaetota > Leptospiria > Leptospirales > Leptospiraceae > UBA2033. The sequence continues at coordinate 14,015 of DDBL01000011.1, read as the reverse complement.
ACTCCAGACTTGAATCAGTAGAAATTTGCAACAGCAACTCTAAATCTGCTGATGCCCTAATCCTAGCAAATTATTTGATAGTGGATATTCTCAATTTGTCGCTACTTTACTTAGATAAATCTCCGATTTCTATTTTGGACAATTGGAAAGTAACTGTTCAATCTCTTCCTGACACCAAATTAGCCGAATCCTTTAACAATCCCATTCTTGTCCTTGAATCAAATGAACAGGAAGACTACAAAGCGGACAATGTAGAATTTTCTTTAGCAAATCTTTTAGATTCTATAGAACGATATATATTTAAAATAAATAAATTAAAACTTCAAAATCCAGTAGACGAATTTAAAAAGAAATTATTCATTCAATTGGCTGCGGGTATAATCATAGTATCCTCAATTCTTTTTTTGGGAATTAGAAAATACAACGAAATAAAACCTATGAAAAACGATTCTGCAAAATTATACTTTATGAATGAACAAAGTAAAATTCCTATTTACCAAAACCTTGTTACAACACAGGTGACTCCTTCTATGACATGGCAAGACGTTTCATTTGTCTTAGAAAATCCATCAGACGTAAAAGACATTAAAATAGAACCAGTTCATCAGAATAAAGCAAAAATACAAATCAAATCAGTAAAGTACCTTGATGCAAATAAAAATACAATCTACGAACGAGATTTTAAAATAAATGCAGCAGGCATTATAGAAAATACACCTACAAATGAACTTTGTTGTTTAGAGGATCTCAAAATAGGAAGATTAATTCCAGGTAAATACTTAGAATTAGAATCTACAAATATAAATCCTTCTTTCTATATCAAAGTAGAGCCATTACAAAATGTGAAAGAGATTATTCTAAGTTTACGCTATATTAAAAATGTTCAAAAATTTACTGACTAACAAATCAATTTTTCTAAAGGAATATGAACAATGAATGTTGCAATTAAATTTAATTTTAGTGCGGATAACAAATGTTAATCCAGTATATTCTACTCATGCGTATCCATCAATGGATTAAAAATAGTATTATATTTGCAGGAATTATTTTTGGACGTAAACTATCTGACCCCGATGCAATTCTCAAAAGTTTTTTTGCATTTTTACTTTTTTCGGTAATCGCTAGTTGCCAATATGTAGTCAATGACTATCTCGATAGAAAAGAAGATGCACTTCATCCTGAAAAAAAACACCGCCCCCTTGCTTCAGGAAAAATAGACCCTAGTCTTGCTCTTCTTCTAACAGTCGTTATCCTCCCTTTAGCTTTAATATTTGCTTATATGTTACATCCCTATTTTTTTGCGTTATGTAGTTTTTACTTTGGCTTTAATTTAGTTTATAGTAAATATCTAAAACATATTGTAATATTAGATGTAATGAGTATTAGCATAGGTTTTGTAATCAGGGCAATTTCTGGAGCAGTTGTAGTTGGAGTAAGTTTTTCCTCTTGGCTTTTACTCTGCACATTTATGTTAGCTTTATTTTGGGGATTTAGCAAAAGACGAGGAGAATTAATCCTACTTGATAAATCTGCAAGTTCTCACAGAAAAATTCTAGAAGAATACTCTCCGCAGTTTTTGGACCTGATGATGTCGATTGCGTCTACCATGACATTGATAAGTTATATCATGTATACCATTAGCCCCGACACAATTCAAAAAATGGGAACAGACAAATTAGTATATACCATACCAGTCGTTGTATATGCAATTTTTAGAAGTCTATATATTATCTATATCAAAAATATGGGGCATAATCCAAGTAAGGCGATACTTACCGATATTAGTGTTTTACTTTCCGGTTTAGTTTGGGTAGTCATGGTGACAATTATTCTATACTTTAAGTTACCCAGAGTATTATGAAAGTATTTAAAAAAATTATTGAATACTCCTTTTATGTATTTATCATTTTAGTTTTTACATTTCTGCTTTCCCTGTTTAATGGGAGTGGAAGAAAACTACAGCTAAATCACTCTGATTATTTATTGTTAACGGACAAACAAATTTCAAAAGAATTTCCTAATAAAAATAAAGTCATTTATTTTTGGGCAACTTGGTGCAGTGTTTGTTTAACCAATTTACCATTTTTTAAAGCAAGTTACTCTATGTTAAACGATAGGTGGAATACTGAGTTTATTTCAATTGAAGAAGGCAGTGGAACTCCAGATCATGTCAAAAAATATATGGACAAAAATGAAATTACCTTTCCAACACTTTTTGGAAATCAAAATCTACTCGAATCAAATAAAATCAACGCCTTCCCTACTACTCTATTTGTAAACTCTAACAACGAAATAAAATTTATAGACACAGGAATTATGAATCCACTTAGCATATGGATTCGGATTTTCTTTTTAAATTGGAATTAAAATGTTTAAACTAAAAGAATTAAAAAAACTAAAACAAGAACTATTAAATAGTCTAATCAAAGAATCTAAAAGTCTCATCAAAAAATTACCAAAAGAAATTAAAACCAAATCAGAATTGGTTTTAAAAGATTACATCCATACTGAATCTATAGCTGGTCTTGAGTTATGGATAAATGGAGTTTCTGAATATTTGTATTTTTTAGAAGCCCAAAAAGACCTAACTAATCTCAAAAATAATCCAAGTGTAATAAAAGAATTTCAAGCTGGTTTTACGGAAAGTTTAAAGGTAGACTTTGGAGTAGAAGACTTTCGATTCATTGATTGGGAAAGAGCTAATGCCAATTATCCGATATTAAATGACTTACTAAATAATTTTATAGATCAAACTTTAATTCCTTGCCACTCAATACAAAACGATGTATACCTTGGGACTAATTCCGATTATACTCATTTTCAAAAAGCTAACGGAGATCCATCTGTAAAAGGTTTAAAAGTAAAAACAATTCTTAAAAAAACACCGAAAAACAAAATGATTCAAGTTCAAAAAGCAAACGAATACTTGGAAGTTCTCTGGTCTGAAGGATTTGAACTTTATAAACTTCTAACGGATAAAGTGCATATTGTCCAATCAAATGGACTTGTCAGTTATAGCCATTTTCACGAACAAGGAATCTCATACATAAATTTCATAGATAGAGATATACTTGAATCAGTAGATGATTTAATTCACGAAAACTCACACCATCATCTCAATTTAATTCTAAAAAAATACAAGATCATAAAAAAAGATAGTAAGGAAGATATTTTTTATTCACCTTGGCGAAAGTCTCTGCGACCACTCTATGCAATTTTACATGCTACGTTTACTTTTTCTTATGGAGCTTTGTTATTTTACAATTTAGCTAAATACGAAAATTGGACGTTTGATATAGACAAAGAAAGAGTTTATTTTAGATTCATCGAGGAAACGTTAGCTGTTGCTTATTCGTTAGTTGATTTACAATGGGCAATTAAAAATGGACATTTTACAAAAAAAGGAATCAACCTAATCCAAAACCTAACAAACTACAACGAAGAATGTATCAAGTCTATACCAGAAATAAAAAATAAAATAAAATCCAAAGAAAAAAAACGCGAATTAGATTTAATCAAAAAAAACTTAGAGCAAAATAGAAATACTTATAAATTTTCCTTAAACTCATAAATATCGTTTTCTTACATTTGTTTTACGCATAAAGGAAAATACAATTAGTATCAAAAAATCTAATTTTTAAAACAATAGTGGTATATAAAACGATGGTATCAAACCTCAAAAACTTTTGGAAAAAAATTAGTCACTTGGGAATTATGCCCACTGATTTAGTTTCAATCCAATTTAGATCTGTTGTCTATTGTAATCGTTTTACATTCTTCATTATAATTTTATTTCTACTAAATAGTATCGCCGACACTACTCAAAGTTTTTTCTTTTATTCAATTTTTTATTTTAGTTATATATTCATTTTACTTCCTACTTTTTATTTTAATTTTAAAAAGAAATATTCTCTAGCAAGTTCATACCTTGTTCTAATGTGTAATTTTGGAGTATTTATTCTAGCATCTATCACCGGACGTGACTCTGGTGTTTTTATACTTTATCTAAATACTATGTTAATTACAATTTTTGTATTTAACTCTTACGAACGAAAAGCTATTCTAATTCATTTTTTAATTTCGAGCATACTTATTATTATCCTCGAAATCACAGACCATTCTTTTTTCCCAGATAATAGTTTAAGATCCCAAGATCGATTATATTTTTTCTATAAAGTTTTAATATCTACAACCGTATTTATGGTTTTTAGCATTTACAATATAGTTTTTATTCATACTAAAATTCAAGATCAACTAAGAATGGAAGAAGGAAATTTAAAATCAATATTTGATTACAGCCAACTAGGTATAGCTGTTTTAAATCAAAACCAGAAAATCCTATCCTTTAATATTAATTTTCAAAATTATATAGATAAAATTTCTACTATAAAAATAGAAATTCACAACGAATTCACAAATTATTTTCCTGAATCGGAAAAACTAAACTTTGCAAATTATTTTAATTTAGCTAAAGAAGGAAAAATTATACGAATTGAAAAAAATTTTAAAGTGGAATACTTTTCCTACTGGTTTGATATAACTTTCAGTCCAGTATTCGAATCCAACGGGAATTTTAAAAATATTATATTCACATTCATTGATATTTCCAAACGAAAACAAGTTGAAGTTGAAGCAGAGTATGCAAAAGAAAAAGCAAAAGCGGCTAATATGGCGAAATCGCATTTTCTATCTACGATGAGTCACGAAATAAGAACTCCTATGAATGCCATCATCGGGATGACCAATATTTTACTAGCTGAAAATCCACGGAATGACCAGATAAATAATCTGAATCTGTTAAAAATTTCTTCCAAAAACTTATTAATTCTCATTAATGATGTTCTGGATTATAATAAGATGGAAACAGGAAAATTAACGTTAAACGAAATAGATTCTAATTTACCGAATACTACAATAGATACTATTCGAATTATGGAAAATCTAAATATTCTAGTAGTAGAAGACAATCACACGAACCAAAAAATAATTACAAAATTTTTAGAAACCTGGAATCCTCAAATTGAGTTAGCAAATAATGGTCTTATAGCTCTAGACTTATTAAAAAAGAAAGACTACGATATAATTTTAATGGATTTACAAATGCCAGAAATGGACGGATACCAAACTACCAAAATTATAAGAAGTTGGTCAGATGAAAAATTCAAAAAAATTCCTATCATCGCAATCAGTGCATTATCCTTTAAAGAAATAAAAAATAAAGTATTTGCAAGTGGAATTAATGATTATATTTCCAAACCTTTTTATCCAGAAGAATTACTAAAAAAAATATTGGCTAATATAAAAAAATGATTTATAAATTCTTGGAATATATTTCTAATATAGGAGTTAACGATAATTTACCTCCTGATGCAAAAACCAAATTAATAAATATAAATCGACTTATAATATTCGTAACTACAATAGGATTATTAAATTTTTTCTATGATCTCACAAACGCCCTATTTTTTTACTGCATATTAGATTTAATTGTTTGTTTTTTACTTTTATTTTTTCTATTTTTAAATTTTATTGGATACTACAAATTAGTCTCAAATTTCCTAATATTATTTTTAAATATTATCACATTTGTTGCAGCTTCTAGCGGTGGACGGGAAACTATTTTTTTCTTATACTTTTTCCCAATAATGATACTTAGCTTTTTTTTATTTGGAATTAAAGAAAAAAAACTCTTAGTAATATATACATTTATCCCAATCTGCCTCCTTATTTTTACAATTTTGACAGATTTTTCTCTATTTTTAGATCCAACATTAACTTCAAAAGAAATAAAATACATTTTCTGGGCAAACCTTATCAATCTAATTCTTTGTACATTTTATGGGTTAATGAATATTATTCACTTAAATTCTGATATTGAAAATAATCTTGTGAAAAATAAAGCAAATCTAAATGCAATATTTAATAACAGTCTACTCTATATTGTTCTTTTAGATCAAAATAAAAAAGTGAAAGCTTTTAATAAACTAGCAAAGGATTTTTTTTATCAAATTTATTCTCGTGAAATTTTAATTAATGATGATATATTAAATTTCATTCCTAAACAGGATAAAAATAAATTTATACTTAATTTTTATAAAACTACTCTTGGACAAAATATCAAAGCCGAAAGAAGAGTAAAGTTCCAAAACAATGTTCAATGGTTTGAAATTTACTTTAATCCCACTTATAACGAAAATAATATAATAAACGGAGTGATTTTTTCTATTATAGAAATCACAGATCATAAAAAGTCAGAGTTCAATATTAAACAAGAACGCCAAAAGGCAGAAGCGGCTAATGCACATAAGTCTTATTTTCTTTCAAATATAAGTCAAGAAATAAGGACTCCTATGAATTCAATCATTGGAATGACTGGAATGCTGCTTGAGAATAATCCCAAAAAAGATCAAATTGAAAATCTAAAAATTCTTAAATACTCCGCCCAAAACTTATTAGTTATTATAAATGACATTTTAGATTTTAATCGAATCGACTCAGGGAATATTGAATTTGAAAAGGTGGAATTTAACCTTAAATATTTAATTGATACAATTAGTAACTTACACTCCAACTTAATTTACGAAAAACCAATCAATTTTGTTACAAAGTATGACGAAAGAATCCCTACTATTTTAATCGGTGATTCAGTTCGGTTGTCACAAATATTGACTAATCTAATTAATAATGCAATTAAGTTTACAAATGATGGAACTGTAAGTTTAGATATTCAACTAGAAGAGTTAGCGACAAATTATACTGATGTAGGGTTTGCAGTAACAGATACTGGCATTGGAATTTCAGAGGATAATATTGATTATATTTTTGAAAGTTTCTCACAGGATTCTAGGATATACACAAATTTTGGAACAACCGGACTTGAACTTGCTATTACAAAAAGATTATTAGAGTTTCAAAATAGCACTATATTTGTAGAGAGTGAACTTGGAAGAGGTTCAAAATTTTATTTTAGTTTAAGATTAAAATACAATAAGACTGAATTATTAAATTCAAATTTCACATATTCTCAAAAAACTCAATTACAAAACCATCATTTATTAAAAGGTCTTCAAATACTTTTAGTGGAAGATTATGCGATCAATCAAATAGTAGCGTTAGAATTTTTGTCCAAATGGAAAGTCGAATTAGATATTGCAGAAAATGGAGTAAACGCTTTAGAAAAATTTAAAACAAAAAAGTACGATATTATTCTTATGGATTTGCAAATGCCAGAAATGGACGGTTATGAAACAACTCGCAGAATTAGGATGTTAGAAAAATCACTACATAAAAAAACACCTATCATCGCATTGACAGCTTCAGCAATTTCCGAAATTAGAAACCGAATAATGGAAGCAGGAATGGATGACTCGATTTCAAAACCATTTAATCCTGATGATTTATTCAATAAAATTTTAAAGTATACAGAGATAAAATAAAGAACCAAAACTTTATTTAAGAAGTTCTCAAAAATTAACTAGATTAATAACTTGTAAAATATTTACAAATAGGAGACTCTAAAATGAAACAACTCTTCATCAAAACTCTAAATCTTATCTTCCTAATTTTTTTTATAAGTAGCTGTGCTCTTTTGCAACAGTTTTTAAATGGAGATACAAAACCTACCTTTTCACTAAAAGGTGTAGACATTACTAAAATTACTTTAGAAAATATTTCTCTAAAAGTNNAATAAACTAGCTAAATTTTCCCAAATTGACTTAGGAAAAATTGAAGCAAATTCAAATAAAGACTTACCTGTTGATGTAATATTAAAATATACTGATTTAGCAGACATCTACAAAAAAGTTCCAGGCAAAGAACTATTAGCCGTTAAGTTCGATGGAGTTTTAAACATTCCAATTCCAGAAGCCTACCAAATTGCAGGTAAAAAAACATTTGAATTTCCGTTTTCACAAGACAAACAAATCCCGGCAGTTTTACCGACAATTGATATTCGCAATTTCAAAATTGTAAAACCGGAACCAACTCAAGTTATAAGTGGAGTTAAAGATGGAGTATCCGCAGCCGCAATGAGTTACCTAGACGGTTTACTCGGGGGCAAAAAAACAAACATAGGCTCTGCTGCACAAGCAGGTCTTAGTAATGTAGATATAGATGTAGCTACCGAATTTGAAATTGCACTTGCGAATAAAGCGGCAGCGGCACTCAAATTCAGTGATTTAAAATATGATTTAGAATTAAATGGAGAAAAATTTCTCTCCGGTGTTCCCGTGAATATAATCAATAGCGGAAAAGAATCCATTGTTAAGGTAAAGACTAGTTTTCCGCTCAAATCTGTTTCAAGTGGGATCGCAGATGCAATCAGAAAACGAAGTTCTGATTTTAAATTACAAGGTCTATCCGGTCTTACAGTTCCAGGTCTTCCTGAAGGTACGATGAGTTTTGATTATGATAAAAAAGGAAATTTTAAGTGGTAAGTTATGTTTACAACAAAAGTAGAAACAGTAATTAAAGCTCCCATTGAAAAGGTTTTTTCTTATGTAAGAAACTTAGAAACAATGCCAGAATATAATGACTTTTTAAAAACGGCAAAATGGAAAAATGAGGATAATACCATTTGTACGATTCGATTGAATATTTCTATTCTAGATATTCACGCTGATTATAAAATCACAGAACTTGTAGATAAACAAAGATTAGTCGCAAAATGTGAAACATCTGGAGTCACCTTTGAAGATATTTACGAATTCGAAGCACGTGGGAATGAAACATTTCTTAGAATAACAGATCATTTGGAATTAAAAGGAATTTTAAAACTAAGTGAAGGTTTCCTTTCTGGAATTTTCGGAAAAGAAATGCAGGGGAATATGAATCGTTTAGTTAAAAGACTAGAATAGGTTTTTTAACAATTATTAGGAAAATTTAGAATGAGAATAAGCTTTCTTTTTATTAGTATATTTGCTTTTTCTTGTTGCTCTTTTTTCTTTAAAAATAAACCCATTACCCCTGTTCCGATAGAGTTAGTCAAATACAACCTAGGTGCGACTACTCTACAGTATGCGGTAGCAAATTCTAAAAAGCGAAAATTGGTTTTATTTATTCACGGCTCTCCTGGGTCTTGGGAAACATTTTCTAAATACTTGGAAGACCCAGAGTTACAAAAAGAAGCAATTCTAGTTTCCGTTGATCGGCATGGCTACGGGGGATCTATGCGCGGATTACCGGAATTAGCCATTGGAAATCACGCAGGGTATATAAAACCAATTCTGGATAAATACAATTTGCCAACAGTTGTTGTAGGGCATTCTTATGGTGGACCAGTTGCGCTTCGTCTAATAATGGATTATCCTAAACGCATAACGCATATTTTACTCTTGGCTCCCTCTATTGATCCAAAATTGGAAGAAATTCTTTGGTACCAAAAAGTCGCTGATTGGAAATTGATTCGCTGGATACTACCTGCTTATCTAGATGTATGCAACCAAGAAATCCTTCCAGCTAGATTCGAGCTTCAAAAAATGGAACACTACTGGAAATATTTACAAACCCCTATGACACTCATCCAAGGAAATAATGACTCTCTAGTTCCACCGGCTAATGCAGATTATGCCGAAAAAATGTATCCCGACAAATCTAAACTGAAAATCATCCGTGGTGATATGAATCATTTTATTCCTTGGAATGAATATGAGTTGGTGCAAGAAGAGTTATTGGGGATATTGAAAGGAGATTGAATTGAATATGATAAAGATTAACATTATACGAAATTTTATTTAGGAAAAAATGAAAAATGTCATTGTATCAAAACAAATACAGAATTGAGTCAACACGTCGTGTGGGTTATGATTATTCTACGCCTGGCTATTATTTTTTTACAATTGCAACAAAAAATCGAGGTAACCTTCTCGGTCAAGTTGAAGCAGTAAATTCAAATTTGAATGATATCGATAAAGAAGTAAATCCTTATTATCCGATGATATTAAATGATTATGGAAGAATTGTTTTAAAGTGTTGGGAGGATTTACCGAGTCATTATCCTAATTGCATCTTAGATGAATTTGTGATAATGCCAAATCATATCCATGGAATAATCAATATTCATAAAGAAGGAGGACATTCCTTATCAGAGATTATTCGTGCGTTAAAGGCTTTCTCTTCCAGAAAAATAAATGAAATAAGAAGAGTCATTGGAATTCCTCTATGGCAATCTAGATTTCACGATCGAATCATTCGTAATGAAAAAGAATTATATTTTATTCGAGAATATATACGAAATAATCCTCTTAATTGGGAAAATGATGATTTGAGGTAGAGAATTTCCTGACTAGATATTGTAGTCCTTTATCGTAATATGTAGAGACAGGTTTCAAACCTGTCTCTACGTGTACATGTTCAATTTTTTCTATTTCAAAATTTTATAACAAATCGGGAAACCAATTAATAATATTAGCCACAAGCTTAATAAGTATGCTTTAGCTATTTCATGTTGCTTTTGTGTAAAATAATAGATAAATAAAATAAATTCCTATATTCCATTGAATTATTTTTTTGAATTTATCTTCTTCCATAATATAATCCTTCGCACACGTAGAGACAGGTCTCAGACCTGTCTTTATACGTACAATTTTTTCTATTTCAAAATCTCATCTTCCTAAAAGAATTCCACCAAAACAAAGAGGAAAGCCGATGAGCAAAACACAGAGTAAACTCAGCAGAAAGGATTTGCCTAAATCTTTTCGCTGGTGTAAAAAAAAGTAGATTGAGAAAACAAGGTTTAGGAAAACTTGTAGTCCGATGCCAAAGGCAGAAAAAATCATGAAGAAGAGTCCATGATACGTCTTGTCTCCTTCGCTGGATAAAAGTTTTACGATTAGAATTTCAATAATACTAATAGCAAAGTAAATTCCTAAATTCCAGAATAGAATTTTTTTAAATTTTGATTCTTGGTTATTCATTGTTATCTCCTACATAGAGACAGGTTTCAAAACTGTCTTTACTCGTTTATCGTTATTTTTTTTAATACTAAACTAGAATTTGTAGCACCGCACAGAATTTGTGTCTTATTAAGAATAACCACAGGACTGATGCCGCCTGCTGAGTGATTCTGAGAGGCTATAAGTTCTAAGGTCTTCCAATTCCATACAAATACTTTTTCTTCCCGACCAGTGCTTACCATCCAGTCTTCAAAAAAATGAAAATGACTAACTCTATCTATATGTCCACGAAGTACAGTTAGGATTTCGCCTGTTGTTCTATGCATACAGTGTATATTTCCTACATAATCGGATAAGAATAATTTGCCTCCATCTGGTGAAAAACTTATTCTAGTTTTAGTTTCTTTAGTGTCCAATCTAATTTTTTCTTTCCCTGTATGGATGTCGTGAATGTGAATATAATTTTTATTTATAAACGCAAACTCTTCGTTTACCTCAGAGTAGGCTAATAAGTCGAAGTCGCTATGATAGGTTTCTGTGAATTGAATTTGGATTTCATAGATAAGGTTTTTTTTCCAATCCACTAATTGGATCAGACCTTCTCTGTTGGAAAATAGAACAGACTGTTTGGACTTAATCCAGAAAGCATTGTAGACCCAATCTTTTGCGTCTATTTCCCAGAGAATTTTCCCTGAGACATCACTGACTTTTACAGTTTTCTCCCAACTTCCTGTTAGAATATTTCCATCAGGTAAAACTTCAATTGTTGTGATTGTCGAATTATGAATTTTATAAAAATGGAGTAGGTTCTTTGAAATTCCATCCCAAAAGTAAAGATAACCTTCACTATCTCCCGAAATAAATAGAGACTTATCATTATTTGCCGCGATAGAATAAATTAGACCTTTATGTCCGCCCCAGATTTTATTTTTTTCTCCTGAGTGTAAATCAAATCCAAGAATTCGTCCGTCCCAACTTCCAAGTAAAATTAAATTCCTGGATTCTACAAATTCAATTGACCTGGCTCCGAATTCAAAATCAATTATATGGTATAGAAATTTTTTAGAATCTACATCAAATAATTTTAAGAATCTTGTACCTGCGACTAATAGGTATTTATCCTCCAAAATGAATTTTACTTTTGCCGGGTTATCAAAACCAATTCCCAAATCTATTTTTTCTTCATATAAAATTGTTTTGGATTCATAATCAAATAGAATAAATTTTTCATTTGTTACTATAGAAAGAAATTTTTCATTCCTAGAAAATTCCATTTCCACAATTCTATAGACAAAACCTATTTTTTCAGCAAGAGAGTCTATTCGTTTCCCATCTTGTAGATTATAAATTTCTTGATCATTCCCATTCACTAATTCTTTTTTTCCTTTATGAACGGCAAATGGAAAAAAGTTGAAGGCTAAATTACCTTCTATTATGTATAAGACCTTGTTCTCGGAAATGGAATAGGCATAAAGATAATCATTGAGAACAGAGGCTAAGAATATATTATCCTCAATCCATATAATTTTAGATACAGCTTCGTGTTTTTCAGAGAGCTGAAACTTTTGTAATTTTTGAGTTTCTAAATCCCAGCAGATTACTTCCGCAGCTTTGTTTCCAACTAGTATTTGATTTTCCAAATTTGTTTTTTCTAAAGAATAAAACCCGGGTTTCCATGTCGTATTTTCTTGGTAGGTATTTAGACAGCCAGAAGAGTCAAACGACCAATATTTACATGTTGCATCAGCACTCACTGATATAAATAAATCTTTTTCTTTGAAGTAAGTCAGACCGGTTACTTCCCAAGTGTGCGCTTGGCTTTTCCATTCATCCTCTATTTTGTATTTGGGGATAATAGCTGTTTTCTGCTCAATTTTTAGTTCACTCAGTTGATTAAACTTTTCTGGGATAGACTCAAGAATTACTCTCTCCAACTCAAAATTATCGTTTAAAATAAATTTTGCTTTGATTCCCTTATTTTCTAATTCTAAAGAATATTTTTCTATCTCTTCTTTTTTTATTTCTTTTCCTAAATAAATTCCATTTAGAATTTCCTTAGTATATGGTTTCCCATTTGGATATTCATACCACTTGGAGAATAGAGTAATCTTTTTTAGTTTGGGTGTTGTTTGTGTCGGACTAGGTCGAAATGTTTTTCCAAATAGCGTAAGAAATTCTAGTAAAATTCCTTTTTCATAATAAAAATATTCCTTCGTATAATGGTGAGTAGCCCCCGTGCTTGCATCGAAGTTAGAAGTATATTCTGGTTTGCCCAAATACAATTCTACCGTTGCAGCACTTTCTTCGAGTAACGAGTATAATTTCCAGTCGGTAGTTTCATTCATAAAATTTTCTAAATTATTATACAATACCTGTTTATTATTTTTCCGACAATCAGAATATGAAACTTTTTTCCCTTACGGTTGATTTTGCTTTCAAAGCACTCTTTGCCCCGAATCCAGACTTGCTTATGGATCTGTTAAATTCTTTTCCTAGTTTTCAAGGTTCTAATCGGATTAAGAATTTAAAAGTCTTAAACCCAGAAATACCGAAAGAAATTTCCGATGAGAAACTTTCCATTTTAGATCTAAGAGCAGAAAATGAAAACGGAGAGAATTTTTTGATTGAAATGCAAGCATTTCCACAATCTAATTTTTCTAAACGTGCATTATACTATTGGTCGAAAGTATACTCCAGAGGCTTGGGAAAAGGCAGGAAATACAATGAATTAAAAAAAGTTTATTCTATCAACTTTGTAAAGTATCCCTTGTGGAAAGAGCATTCAGAATGTATATCTACCTTTCAGTTGCTGGAAAAGGATCGAAATTTTCCCTTGACAGACGACCTAGAAATTCATATCGTAGAGTTGTCTAAATTTTTAAAGAGCATTGAAAATTTACGATCAAATTTAGATACTTGGTTTTATCTGCTGAAAGAGGCATCCAACCTAAAAGGAGAGAGTATGAAAACTTTAGAAAAAAAGAACCCTGCTGTTAAACGTGCTATATCTGAATTAAAAACTCTTTCCCTTACTGCTAGAAACCGAGAGCTTTATGAGGCACGCCGTAAAGCAGAGTTGGACTATGCTTCCGGGATGGATGATGCTTTTAATGAAGGTTTGGA
>DDBL01000021.1 GCA_002333425.1 Leptospiraceae bacterium UBA2033 | reverse complement strand
TCCTATTCCTTCACTATAAGCCAAGTAATCAATTCAAAATCATCTGTTTTTGTGGGAAGTTTTGATTCTTTTTCTAGCTTTCCACTACCACCATAGCCCAAATTTGCAAAGTTTGCTTTCTTAACCTTCCCGATGATAGACTCTACTGCGGCTAATAACAATTGGTTGTATGGCTCCATTTTTTTTCCGTTTTCGGTTTCTTTATCAAATTGATTACACAAAGCTTCTATTGCTTCTTTTCGTCCAATTGCCAGTGTTCGATATATATCTAAAATTTGTTTTGGATTTGAATATGCGTATTTAATCTGTCCATTCGTTTTTACATAGATCATATAATACGGATGATACGGATTAATCGCATCTTGAATCATTTCTTCTAATTTACTTTTGAATAAGAAAATAACTCCACCATCAGTTTTACCTTTGGCTGCTAATTCTTTATCAGCAGGAATATTTGGAGTTAAAGCATAAATTCCATCAGGAGCATCTCTTAATGCTTTTTTATTTTCATTTATAAAAGCTAACAAGTCGTATCGAAAGTCATCTAAAGTAAAATCAGCAAGCGTAATTGTATCTTGCAAATCTTCCATTTCTAATATTTCTTCCTGTAATCGTTTGATTTGAGAGTCTCTGTAACCCAAATCTCTTTTGACTAATTCTTCAATGTCATCGTTAGATAAAATATTATCTTCGTTCGTTGCAGATATATCCACTAACGCCATTCTAGACTCTACTCTCGTTTTAAGTTTAATGTAATTATCTAAATCTTTAGTAGGCCAGAAATTTACCAACTGAACCAAATCATTCTTTGATCCCAAACGATCTATCCGTCCAAAGCGTTGAATGACCCTTACAGGATTCCAATGAATATCATAATTTATTAAATAGTCACAATCCTGTAAGTTCTGTCCTTCCGATATACAGTCAGTAGCCACAAGAATATCAATTTCTTCATCTTGTGGTAATCTAATTAATTTATCTCTACCCTTTGAGATAGGAGAAAAGTTTGTGAGAATTTCTTGAAACTTAGTATTTCCAAGTGTAGTCTGATTGCTACCACTTCCAACAACAAGAGCAATATGAACTTGATTTGCTTTTGCAAAGGGTAAGAGTTGATCGTATAAATAACTTGCTGTATCCGAGAAAGCAGTAAATATAATCACCTTCTTATTTTTCTTTCCCTCTCGATTTGTAGTAGGAGATTTTATTTTCTTTTCAATCAAGCCTTGCAAATCAGCAAGTTTTGAATCTCTATCAGGTGTAACAACCTCAGCAGTATTAAATAGATTTAAAATTTTATCTTTGTCGTCACTTAAATCTTTCTTCCACTTTTTTAAATCCATATCGGCTAATAGATATTGGATTCGCCCACCCGTTTCCAGTGCATCTTTTAAGTCTTCGTCTTCTTCTCCATCCAAATCATCATCTGAGGCTAATTGTGATTTCTCTTTACTTTTTTTCTTTTCTTCAAAGGAATCAATTCTTGCTATAAGTTTTTCAATTTTTTCTAAAGTCCTTTCCATTGTGAGTTTAAAGGAATAAATAGAACTTTCCAATCGCTTTAAGAAATTTACTTTCATCATTCCAATTAAATGATGCTCTCTATCTTCCTGTGTTAAATTTTGTGCATTCCGAATCGAATACATCTCTTCATATTCAGTTTTTTTATCATCTTTCAAATATTTAAAAGGATTAAAGAGAGAAAGTTTGTAACTTCGAATCTGAGATTCTACATTTTCATACGAAGGAAAACGATTTTTTTTATCAATGCTAGAATGAATAGAAACAGGCTTTCCTCTTGTAGGAAACTTCCCAATTACTTTCATGCTTTCTGCATAATATTTTTCGATATGCTTACGTGATCTAGCAATTGTTAATTCATCTAGTAATTTAAAAAACAGAGGAGGTAACTTTTCTAATAAATCATTTACTCTTCTATCTGGATTTTGCAAAGGATCTGCCCACATTGTAAATTGTCGTTGAGCGTTAGCAAGGAGTGCGTTTAGACTATTGATACTTAAATTTTCTTTAAAAGCAAAATCTTGACCTTTTGTAAAAAAGTAGATTTGATTGCGTAAATCTTTTAAATGAACGTTAACCGGCGTAGCACTTAATAAAAGAACTTTTGTATTGACTCCTTTTTGAATCACATCTTGCATTAACTTTTCATAGCGACTTTTTTTTCTTGTTCCGTCTTCTAATAACTTTCCTTTCGTATCATTTCTAAAGTTATGAGACTCATCAATGACAACAAGATCATACATTCCCCAATTAAAATTAGAAAGATCAATATCACCTTGTTTGCCATTATCCCGCAAATCTGTATGATTTAAAACTGTATAATTAAATCTATCTTCTTGAAATTGATTGAGTGTGCTTCCTGTTATGATTTGGTATTGCGTCCAGTTTTCTCTTAATTTTTTAGGGGCTAATACAAGAACCCGCGATCCTCTTGACTCATAGAATTTAATGATTCCTAAGGCTTCGAATGTTTTTCCTAACCCTACACTGTCTGCAAGAATACATCCATTGTATTTTTCTAATTTTTGAATAGCTCCCTTTACACCGTCTTTTTGGAAATCATAAAGTTGCTTCCATATCTCGCTGGATTCAAGTGCTACTTGCTTTTGTTCAATCTCTTTTCTAATCTTATCATTTAAAAAATCTTGGAACAGATTATACAGCGTCTTATAATAAATAAACTCTGGACTATAATTTTGATAAATTTGTTGAAGGTATGCGATTACTTCTCCCTTCACATCTTCTACGATTTCTGGATTCTCCCAAAGAGCATCAAACCAATTCTTCAAGTCTTGCAATAGTGCCTTGGAATCGATAACTGTATTTAACTCATAGTTAGGATTTTTACTTAGTCCCAATCCACCAACGGTAAAATTGGAACTTCCCATCAAAGCATCTTGCGTTCCATTTGATTTTTTTATATGATATAATTTTCCATGCAGAAAGTTTGGTTTTTTAACGGAGCGAATTTCTACTTTATTCTTAATCCATTCTTCACATTCTTTCGCTAAGCTTTTTTGGGACAAAGCATTGGATAATTGTAATCCATTGTCTTGAATCTGAAATTCCTTTTTATCTGTTTTCTCTGGATCTAAATTTCGAATGAATCTTGGCTCACCAAATAGAAAGCGTAAACCCTTTATTCGATCTAATCTATCTTTCAATTTTTCATAGGCATATATTGTAAAATACGCACTTACAAAGGATAGCTCAGATTCAGGATTTATTTCTTCGCTTAGCCACTCCCCAACTCTTCCATACCCATGATTGTCTTTAATTAATGACTCTTCCATATTTGCCGTTTGACCAAGCTATCTTTAATAAATATTAACACAACAATATTATCTACCCTTGAAATCTCTAATAGAAGAAATTTTCTTTGTACATTGAGATTATTCTAAAGAAACATTCAATACCAAATATACATTTGTGAGTAAAAACCGAAGATTCCTACCCCAACCTCTCCCTAACCACCACAGCATCCAGCGCCAACTGCGTCTTTAACTCATCTACACCATCAAACTTCTTCACATCGCGGATACGGTCGATAAACCAGCAGTCGACTGATTTGCCGTAGATGTCTGACGCAAAATCGAAAATATGCGCTTCGATAGATAAATCTTGATTTCCGAAGGTTGGGTTTTTGCCGATGTTCAGCATTGCTTTATACTTCACGCCGTCTAACAAGATGTAAACCGCGTAAACACCTTCGGGAGGAATTAGGCTATCACCGGATAATTGGATGTTGGCGGTGGGAAATCCGATTTGGCGACCGCGTTTGAATCCTTCTACTATTTTGCCACGGAGGATAACAGGTCTTGTGAGAAGATCTTTTGCTTTTGCTACTTCGCCGTTTTGTATATACGATCTGATTTTGGAGCTAGATACAGGTTCGTCTTTTGCGTAGACTTGGTCGATTTTTTCTACGCTGTATTCAAATTCCTCGGCGTGGGATTGAAGGAACACGAAATCGCCTTGTCTGCCTTTTCCGAAGAAGTGGTTAAACCCGATGATGATATGATGGGCTTTTAGTTTATCCACTAGAATGTCTTTTGTAAAATCGTATGCGTGAATTTGGGAGAATTCATGTGTGAAAGGAATTGTTAGAAGCATATCTACAGAAAACTTTTCAATGATTTCTTTTTTGATTTCTTGGTCGTATACACTTTTCAGAGATTTGTTTTTCCCTAGCACGATGGCGGGATTGGGAAAATAGGTAACTAGTATCGAGGGCAGATTTTTTTCTTTGGAAACTTCTTTGACTCTCTTAATTAAAGACAAATGCCCCAAATGAATCCCATCAAAGTTTCCGAGCGTAATCACGGAGCCTTTGTCGATTTCTTTTTCTATTTCCGAAATATCGCTAAATACTTTCAAATTTATCCTTACTACCAGAAGTTTTTTTGCCACAGAGACACGGAGGCACAGAGAGAGATTTTTCAATGTTTTTTAGGGTTAACTCAAAGAAACCTTTCATATATTTAAGATTTCAAATTCTTTCTATATACAAACATTATTAATGCCTAACCAACTCTGTGTCTCAGTGCCTCTGTGGCAAACCATTCCATATATTCATATTCAATCTCTTTAGAACTTGACTTTGAATGCAATAATAAATATATATAGAAGCAAAACTATTTTATGAAATCTAAATTATTTATAATCCTACTCATTTCTATCCTAACGACTCTAGCTGCAGACGAACTTCCTCCTTATAAAAAGTCGATCAACTTTACCCATCTAAGTGAAAAAGGGGAAAAGTTAAACCCGGAAGACTTTGCCGGTTTCGATGAATTGCGAAGGTGGGCGAATTTTCAGTCTATGAGTTTGAAAATAGATTCAGATAAATTTGGGCTTCGAGATGGAATTTGTAGAATGATTCCCACCGATGGTCTATCTTTCTATCTTACTTTTGATACTTCTATAAAAAAGCCAATTTACCTTTACTTGGATTTGACAACTTACGAAGCTCGGGATAATCAATCTTATCCGATTCGTTCTCTCTCTGTTCTTATAAATGGCAAAACAAAAGCAAAAGTTTTATTTGATCGAAAAAACCCAGAAACAAACCCCTATCGTATAACGATTGATCCAGTCGAATGTCCATCGGGGCGAATTAATGTTACCCTCATTCCAGACTCTACTGCGAACGGAAGATTCTGGGGAATTTGGGATGTATTTTACTCTTACGTGAAGGAATAATTTTTATGAATCAAACTTGTTATCTATGCTCTAGTACCGAAAATAAACCTGTATTCAATGAAAACGGGATACTCATTGTTAAATGCAAATCCTGTGGACATGTGTTTTCTACTTACGAACAAGCAGAACACTACGATGGTTACTGGGGTGAGGGTAATGACGATTATGACCTTGATTGGTGGGATCACGCACACCGCGCCATTTACACTGAGTTCATATCTAACTTTATGCAAAAAGATTCCGGTACTATTTTAGATGTTGGTTGTGGACTTGGATTTTTTGTAAAGATGGTCAAAGACAAAAAGCCAAACTGGCACGCAATAGGTTTTGAAATGTCCGAGCCTGCTGTAAAATTTGCCAAAGAAAAAAACGGGCTAACAACCGTTTACCCGGGAATGGTTCAGTCCAGTGGAATTGGAAAAGGTTCGATTGACATCATTACTCTTTGGGATGTGATTGAACATATTCCAAAACCACAGCCACTTTTGGAATATTTATATTCTCTTTTAAAACCCGGTGGAATTTTATTTTTGCAAACTCCAAATGTTCCCATTCAATTAATCAAAGCAAATTTAAAAGTAGCTCTCAAGGGTATGAAGCCAGATGTGCATTATCTGGAAGCAAAAGACCATATTAACGATTATTCAAGGAAAACACTTTCTATGTTAGGCGCACAAACAGGGTTTCAGTCAACCCAATATTATGTGCTCACTCCAATTCTATCTTTTGCGGGAAGTAAAAGTAGCTTGGGAAAAATTGGCAAAATGCTTTTTTATTATTTCACTAAACTCATTTGGATTGTTAGTTTTAAAACGATTATGATAAACAATACTTTATTTGCTATCATGAAGAAATGAAATATTAATACAGTCACCTCGAACATAAGTTTGTGAGAGGTCTATCTGGCAAAAATAGTAAGAGATAGACCTCTCACGGCGCACGTTCGGAAACTGCTAGTTCGAGGTGACCGTATGACACTAAATTTTCTATCCGTATTTATTCTCTAGGTCATGTCATGTTAGAAATAAATTTCCTTATTTACAAAAAAATATTCTTAAAAATAATTTTTGCTTGAAGTAAAATAATTTCCCTTACGTAAATAAAGGGGATGAAACTCAAAGCAAAAATTACCTTAGTCACCCTCGCTACAGTTTTAACATTGTTTGTTTTAGCAATGATTATCAATACGCTGATCTTCTATCATGAAGCAAAAGAATTTCGGAACTCGGAAATCACTAGCTCATTTGAATTTTTTTTAAATCAAATCAATCATGCTACTAACATTACGGAAATCACTGGCTATGATCTTGCTCGGTCAGGTGAAATTCTTTACACTTTAAAATCGAGTGACCGCGCAAAACAAAAAGAAATTTTTGAACAGTATTTAATCGCCCGCGTTAAAAATGAAAAAAGTATTTTAGGTGGTGGGATATGGTATGAGCCAAATCGTTTTAATGAGAAATTCATGGGACCTTACGCACTTTGGGAAAATGAAAAAGTAAAAATCACTTGGGAATTTTCAGAGACTAGTTATGACTTTCATAAACAACCTTGGTATAGGCTTGCTATTCCTCAAAATTGGAATCCGAATAAAAGAAGAGATAAAGAATACTACCGAGTAGCCCCTTATATGGACCAATTAGGAGATAAACA
This sequence comes from Leptospiraceae bacterium UBA2033, assembly GCA_002333425.1. GTDB lineage: Bacteria > Spirochaetota > Leptospiria > Leptospirales > Leptospiraceae > UBA2033. The sequence goes on along the minus strand of DDBL01000021.1, from coordinate 4,901 downwards.
AATTCTCTATGTTACTCTTAGTACTTTGATGTATGACAGAGATGGAAAAGTTTTAGGAATTTCAACTGTGGATTGGACTCTTGAGGACTTGAACAAACTACTTGGTCAATTTGATATTACAAAAAGTTCTTATACTGCTCTGATTGATTTACCAAATTCCAAAATTATATTTTATCCAGACCAGAAGTTAATCATGCAGGATAAATCTAGTTTAAAGTGGACTGAAAAAATAAAATACGATACTCTCGAAAAAAATAAAATTTTAAAAATCGAAGATGAAATAATCGAAGGAATTGAACATGATATTTATTATACAGTGACTAATTCTGATTATCTGCTCGCTGCGATTATTAACAAAAAAGAAGCCTATGCAGTCATAGGTGGAATTGTATTTAGAAATGTACTTTTAAGTGTTGTTACACTTGCGTTGGTAGGATTTTTTATTTTCATTGTAGTTGATCTAAGTATAAAACCTCTAAATAAGATTATTACTGTTCTTCGAGGAATTGCAAGTGGCAAGTTAGATTTAAAAGAGCGAATTCATATTCAATCCACGGATGAATTTGGAGAACTCGCTGATACATTTAACAATATGGCTGATAAAATTGAATCACAAAATAATGAAATCAAAGAATACAGCGAGAATCTAGAAGAAAAAGTAATTCAACGAACAGACGAATTAAACCAAACGTTAAGCGAAGTAACGAAACTCAAAAAACAACAAGACGGAGATTATTTCTTAACTTCTCTTCTATTGGAACCACTCGGAAGAGTTGACGTGCAATCAGAAAACTTGGTGGTTAATTTCTACGTAAAACAAAAGAAAACGTTTGAATTCAAAAATCAAGTAAAAGCAATTGGTGGAGATTTGTGTATTGCCAATTTGATTCAGTTAAAAGATAGAGATTACACAGTATTTTTAAATTGTGATGCCATGGGAAAATCCATTCAGGGTGCTGGTGGAGCATTGATTTTGGGATCTGTGTTCGGTGCAATCATCGAAAGAACTAGATCTACTAAGATAATGCAAACACAAAGTCCTGAAAAATGGATCAAAGGTGCCTTTATCGAACTCCACAAAACATTTGAGACCTTCGATGGTTCGATGCTTGTTTCGATGGTCATGGGGCTAGTGGATAACAAAAATGGACTACTCTATTTTCTTAACGCTGAACATCCATGGACAGTTTTATATCGCGATGGAAAAGCATCTTTTATCGAAAGTGAATTTATGTTTCACAAATTAGGAATGAGCACTGGAACGAGTAGTTCCATTTATGTGCGAACTTTTCAAATGATGCAAGGAGATGTGATCATAATTGGATCTGACGGAAGAGATGATTTAATTATAGGCAAAGAAGTTTCTGGTCAAAGAATCATTAACGAAGATGAAAATGAATTTTTAAGAAGAGTCGAGGAAGGAAAAGGAGATTTGAATTTGGTTGCCGAGGCAATCGAAAGAGTGGGAGAGTTAACAGATGATTTCTCTTTACTACGTATCGAATTTAAAATGCCTGAGAATTCAATTGAACCGAATGTTCGCGTTATTGAATCCATTAAAAAATCTAGACTCTTAGAGAAAAATGGAAAGTATGCAGATGCAATACAAGAATTAAGAGCTGCGTATGCGATAGAACCACAAAATCCAACTTTACTCAGAGAACTAGTTAAGTTAAGTCTCACTCTAAAACATTATGCGAATACTATAGAGTATGCGAAAGCCTATATAGATCTGCGTCCGATTGATACTGAAATTATTTTTGCTCTATCTTTTGCTTACAAAAAAAATAATCAGAAAATGGAAGCGATTGAGTTAGGCGAACAGATTCGTCTGCGTGAGCCGGGGAATGTGAAGTATTTGTCACATTTGATTGAGCTTTATATTAATGTGGATAACAAACGAGCCAATTCGTTATTATCCGAAGCGATACAAATTGAACCTCAAAGTCAAAAACTTTTAACTTTGCAAGAGTCTCTGCAATCCTTAAATTAAATAGGTGATTGTAAATGAAACTAAAGACTAAAATTACTCTTTCTACGTTAGTTACCGTGCTTACTATTTTTGTGCTCGCAATGGGAATAAATACATTTATCTTCTACAACCAAGCAAAAGAGTTTAGAGATAGAGAAATAGATAGTTCCATATCTTTTTTTCTTTCGGAGATTAACAATGCAACAACAAACACGGAGATAGTTGGTCGAGATATTGCACAAGCCGGTGAGATCATTTACAATATAGCCTCCAAGGAAAAACCCAAAGATTCACTCACTACTATTTTGTTAGCTAAGATGAGGTATTTTCCTAATTTAGTAGGGGGTGGGATTTGGTATGAGCCAAATTTACTCGGTGAAAAACTGTTAGGACCCTATGCTGTTTGGAAAAATGGTAATGTTGAGGTTACTTGGGAGTATTCGAATGAAACATACAATTACCCAAAACAAGATTGGTATACTTATGCACTTCCTGAAAATTGGAGTCGAATTGTAGAACGTCCCGAAAATCATTATCGGACTCCGCCTTATATTGATACTCTTGGAGATGAGAAGGTAATCTTCATTACCCTCTGTACTATTATGTATGACAAAACTAAGAGAATCATAGGAATGTCCACCATTGACTGGACTTTAAAGTCAGTTAAAGAATTACTTTCCAAACTAGATATTACAAAAAGTTCGTTCGCAGTTTTAATTGACAAAGAAAGTAGAAAAATTCTTTTTCATCCAGATGAGTCTTTTCTTTTAAAGGATTACAAGGATTTGCCTTGGCTTAGTGGTAATGATTTTAAAAAAATCAAGAATAATGAAATTTTAACAGAAGATAAAATCACAATTGGAGATCAGGCTTACTCTATTTACTTCACAGAAACAGATGCAAAGTTTATTCTAGTAGTTGCCATTAACCAAAGGGAAGCTTATGCGGTGATTGGTGGAATTGTATTTAGAAATACAATTCTGACTCTTATTACTCTTGCAGTGATTGGGCTTATGATTTCACTTATCGTAGGCAAAAGTATTCAGCCTTTAATGAGCATAATCGAAGTTTTGCGCGGGATTGCTTCTGGTAAAAGGAGTTTAAATGAAAGAATTCGTATTAAATCCAGAGACGAATTTGGAGAGCTTGCCAATACTTACAATAGTATGGCAGACACGATTGAACGACAAAATATAGAAATCAAAGAATACACAGAGAATTTAGAGGATAAAGTCAAAGAAAGAACAAACGAATTAAATCAAAGTTTGGAGCAAGTTACAAAACTCAAAACACAACAAGATGGAGATTATTTTCTTACCTCGCTTTTGTTAAAACCTCTCGGTCGAAATCGTTTGGAAGTGGACACAGTCAAAGTAGATTTTTTAGTGAAACAAAAGAAAGAATTTGAGTTCAAAAAAAATCGAGACGAAATTGGTGGAGATTTATGTTCTGCTGATTCTTTTATGTTAGGGGATAAGAAGTATTCTGTGTTCCTCAATGCTGACGCAATGGGAAAATCCATCCAAGGAGCGGGTGGTGCGCTTATTCTAGGTTCAGTATTTCATGCGATAGTCGAAAGAACCAAACTTTCCAAATTCATAAGAGACTATACTCCCGAGAGATGGATCAAAAATACTTTCATTGAACTACACAAAACTTTTGAAACATTTGATGGTTCTATGTTGGTTTCCATGATACTTGGTCTTGTGGACAATCAAAATGGGTTTTGTTATTATATCAACGCCGAACACCCGTTTGCCGTTCTTTATCGAGATGGAAAAGCAAGTTTTCTTGAAACAAAATCTTTTTATCGAAAACTAGGAACTACTGACATCCAAGGTGGAATAGTAGTGGATACCTTCCAAATTCTTCCTGGTGACGTTCTATTAATTGGTTCGGATGGTAGAGATGATATTTCTATCAGCAATGGGACTGATGGAACAAGGGTTATCAATGAAAACGAAAATCTATTCCTAGGTGTTGTTGAAATTTCTGATGCAGATTTGAATCGAATTTATGAAAATCTTTTAAAGCAAGGTGAGATTACGGATGATTTGTCGCTACTTAGGTTAGAATATATTGGATCTCCCATTCACAAAAAAAGTCTTTCCAATGTTGAAAAAAAATTGATTCATACTTCCAGAGAATTACAAAAACAAGGCAACAACCAAAAAGCAATTGATGTATTAGAACAAGCTAATATGCTAAATCCAGATCATCCCGACATCATCCGTGAAAAAATGAAAGTCTATCTAAATACTAAGAGTTATGTGCGAATCTGTGAATTAGCAATTCCTTATATTAGTATGAGACCTGATGATACAGATATGATTTACCTGACTTCCTATTGTCTAAAGAAACTCAAAAAATACGATGCTGCCATTGACTATGCAGAGCGTTTAAAAATTCGAGATCCGCGCAACATTATATATATGCTCAATTTAGCTGAGATCAACCTTGCATTAGGCAGTGTAAGTAAAGCAGAAGAAATCGTAGAATACCTTAAAACAATAGATGCGGATAATGAAAAGTTACTCCTACTCGAAGCCGCAATTCGCAATCGAAAAGTTGTGTAAGGAACATCAGTGCCTTAGGCAAAATCAGGTTGACAGGAGATATTGAAAAAATTAGGATTTTTCTGTGTTTACCAAAGAAAAATTAAGAAATACATTATAGAGATCGGAAAGCTTTGAAGAAAAGTAGATTTTGCGTTATAGATTATTATTGAATTGATAGGAGAATCGAGTGGCTGATAAATTATTCAATGAAACTTTCTTCAAAAAAAACGATTACTTCCGAAAGGAGCTAAATCTTTCTAAGGATCAGTTAAAAGAAATCCAATCTTTAATCAAAAACTGGCAAAAAAATTGTGAAAGTTTCAATCCAGATGTAGATAAAGAGACAACTGATGAAAATGAATTTGTTGATA
>DDBL01000014.1 GCA_002333425.1 Leptospiraceae bacterium UBA2033 | reverse complement strand
CATATTTCTAGTTTCTCAATGGTTCCAGTTTTAATTCAATTCTTTTTTCATCTGCGCAACAAATCGTAATGAACACCTCATTCAAAATTCAAAACTTGCACTGGGCATAGTACTAGATACTTTAGAAAAAAGGTTTACTTTTTAATATTATAAATTAAAATCAAAGTAGGAGAATGAAATGAGCGTAACATTTATGATAGCATTTGTAATTTCTTTTGCCATAGGTATTTATTTTATAGCAATGGGAATTAGTGGGATAATCAGTAAACAAATCAATAAAGAATCAAAAAAATGAATTTAGACCCTTTATTAGTTTTACTTGGAGGATTAATTATTGGATGCTCTGTTGTATTATTATCCACATATGATAAGGCTTATTCGGATGCTATCATGGTTATTGTTGCCATCACAACATTCATAATGTTCACCTATGATTTTTTAACTAGGAGGAAGTAATTCTTTTTTAATCTGCGCAACAATTCGTAATGAACACCTCATTCAAAATTCAAAACTCATAATCCAAAATTCTCCCTCTTCCACTCTGCATTCTAAAAGAATCATGGTCCCGATACACAACGAATTTTATACATATTATTTGGAGAGGAAGATGCTGATTTGTCAATAGGAGCCATATCTACAAAAGCAAAATTAACGATCCATGCTAATCCAGTATTATTTGCGTAGGTCGATGAACTCCAATACTTGTCTTGCGTATTAGGAAAAAATGTAGTGTCAATAGTTGGTATTGTGGATTTTGAATAATCTATAAGACTTTGTAATTCATTTCGATTAGGCAAACGCCAAGTTCGAGGAGGTGCAAGATTCAAATTTTTACAATATTCATTTGCACTTAACCAAGTCATATAACCAAAGCCTCCTGTGCAATTAGGTGTTGTTTGCCCCATAGTACATTTTTGCCAAATCAAACCTGTGCGGTTATCCTTAATTGTACTATTTCCTAGATCTGTATAGATAGGAATAGGAGCTGTTGTCCCACCGCTAACACAACGAACATAAAGTGCTGTAGAGTTACCAAATAGAATTCCATATCCATCAATAAAACTCAAAGTCCAACCAGCCGCTCCTCCGATATTTGAACTCCAATGTAGATATAAACCTGTGTTAGGAAAGACTGTTGAGTCTATACTTGGATTGTATTTTCCCAAATCTATTAGAGTTGAAAGTTCTTTTATCGTTGGTAATCTCCATGTCTTAGAAGCAAGACTAAGCGTATTACAATAATTAACCGCTAATCCAGCATTCACAATTGTGGGAGCGCCCGAGCACGTTGCATCGTTATTCGTTCCCATACTGCACTTCTGCCAAATAAGTCCTGTTACATAATCAGTAACAGTTCCATTTCCATTGTCTTTGTAAGTTTTTGATAAAGTCTTTTGCTCATAGCCATCATCATTTCCAAAATAATTTCTTGTTTGTCCTGTTTTTATTAAGCCTAACGCATGTTCTCCAGTTGTATAAGTTCCTACACAATTTATATTTACATTGGATTCAAGTGTAGAATTATTTCCAACTCCATTTGAAATAGGACAGTTTACGCCAGTGAGATAATTTTTTCCAATAACATTGTAAACAGTATTAGGAGCATTAAACTTAAACGTTCCATTGCCTGTAACCGTTATTTCATCAGTTCCATTGTTCACCAAAGTCAAACTTCCCGTTAGCCCCGTTACGGTTACACTTGGATATTCGACAGTTTGTATATTCCAAGTCTTATTTAAAATACCAGTGGATGTAGCGGTTATCGTCACTGTATCAGAAAGTCTATTTGAATCCTCTAAAGCATTTACAGTCACTACTTGCGGAGTATTGTAATTAGCCGATGTAAACGTCAGGCTACTTGCACCAAGTGTCAAGGCATTCGTATTAGAGGAACTCAAACTTACCACAACATTCGATGTAGGTTGATTGGTGAGGCTAATACTAATTGTTCCACTCTGCCCTTCGTTAAGCGTGGTAACTCCTGCAATAGAAATATTCTGTGTATCATCTTCTATGCTACTGACTGTAAACGAAACCGGCTCTACTCCATCGCCAGATATAGTAAAAGTGACAGATTCATTTGCTAAATTCGCATCTTGTAATGCTGTCAAAGACACATTTTGGTCTATTGTATAATTGGATGTTGTAAAGATTAAAGCAGATGGATTTGCCACAATGGACGCAGAGTTGCTATTGCTAATCACAAGCACATAACTGGAAGTAACCGTTCCGGAAAGTTTCACTCCAATACCTGAAACAGTTGTTCCCTCTGTAACTGAGGCAGGAACATTCGAAATCGTAATCACTGGCGGTGGTGGTGTCGTGTCGACTGTTGTTATTGTTAAGGTTTGGTCTTGTAATCCACTCGCACTTGCTTTTAAGGTAACTGTCTCTGCGCTCATGTTCTTATCAGACACAGCAGTCAAAGTAACTGTCTGGTCTAGGGTTGCATTTTCTGGTGTAAACGTTAGTTCCTTACTTGAGCCTGAATCTATCGTTATAGCAGGATTTTCCAAAGTCAAATTCACATTTAGAGAAGTTGTAATTGGTTTTGTTAGTTTCACTCGCACATTCACAAACTGACCCTCTGTGATTACGGACGGTAAGCCTGTGAACACTACTGCCTGTACCACTTCCACTGTATTGTCAATAGTCGAAATGCTAAATGTATTATCCGTTAGCCCCGTTGCACTCACTTTCAAATTTACTGTCTCTGAAATAGAGTTTGCATCTGACACTGCGGATAACGTTATCGTCTGATCTGTAGTTTCGTTCCCATGTCCAAATGTCAAAATCTTAAACGCAAATCCGTCGATACTAACGGCTGAATTATCTAACGTCAAAACAACTGTGATAGGAGATGTAATTGCCTTTACCAATTTTACTTGGACGTTTGCCGTTTGCCCCTCCGTTATTGTAGAAGGTAATCCTGTAAATATGACTGTTTGTATTATCTCGACCGTATTGTCTATCGTCGAAATACTATACGACTCTTCTTTTAGACCTACTGCTGTTACTTTCAAATTCACAGTTTCCGAAATAGAATTTTCATCAGAAAGTGCGGCTAATATAAAACTTTGTTCTACTGTCGCATTATCAGGTGTAAAGGTGAACTCTTTTGTAGCAGTTCCTTCAATCGTTAAAATTGGATTGTCTAAAGTTAATGTCACAACTAAGTTTGATGTAATTGCTCTGGATAATTTCATTTGCACTGTGGCTGTTTGTCCTTCTGTTATCGCTGACGGATTTCCAGTAAGCACAACTTTTAGTTCAGGAACATTCACTCCCGTTAAAGTAGTCGTAAGTGTATCCATCAATTGCATGCCAAGACCATTTCCACCGTCTGTCGGATTATTATACTTAACCGCAGGACAGTGAAATAACTGGGTTGAGAAAAGTAAGACTAAAAGAATTATGAATTTTGGATTTTTAATTTTGAATGGGCGAGAGGTTGGTTTCATTTTTTTGTTAATTGTATTGCGAAGGATTAATTTCTTGGCAAGCCAAAAACAAAGGGAAGGAAAATAAATTTGCCATTAGCCGCAACTACGTACGGAAATGATAATATAATAAGCTTCTAAATTAACGTGAACTTGGTCTAAGAAAATTATGCTAATTGTCATCCCCGAAATCCCCTATCGGGGATCTCAAGTAATATAGGATTCCATTTAGAACTACAGATTCCCGATAAAAAAATTCGGGAATGACAATTTGTTGACTACATCAAAATCAGTTTAGTTTGTCAAATCTTCCAAAATCTGACTGGAGCGTTTGAGGAAATTTCCCATATCCGCTTCGTTCATTACTTTAGAAGAAATTAACGCCAAGTCGTAAACATGTTGTGCAATTAGTTTCGCCTTATCAGTATTAACCCCTTCACTTAAACGAAATGCATTTTTCACTAGTTTGGAGCTTGAGTTAATCAGGAGTGTATGCATCTTGAGAAGCGCACCTTTGTCATGATTCATTCCTAGATTCATTTCGGAAATTCTACGCATATGCTCAGGCAAAATCACAACAGCAGGAACGTCACCCGATTTCAAAGACTCAACTTTGATTTCAAGCCCTTCTCTTCCAATTGCGTTTTTGAAAAATTCTTGGAGTCTGTCAGATTCTGTTTTGTTGTTTTCGTCTACAATTTCACTTGTGGTAGATTTATCAATTAACTGGTCAGTGATTTCTGCATCCACACGTTGGAAACGAACTTCTGGATTTTTCCCTTCCATGTATTGTATGAAGTGAGAATCAATACGAGTATCCACAAGAACTGCTTCGAGTCCACTGGATTTAAAAAGTTCCATGATAGAAGAAGATGCTTCTACTTCCGGCGCATAATACACCTTTTTCTCATTTTTTTCTTTGTTACGCTCTAGGTATTCTTCGAGTGTAGTATAATTGCCGTTAGACGACTTAAATAGCACACAGGATTTTGCAGCGTCGTAGAATTTTTCATCGCTGATAATTCCATACTTCACAAAAAGAGCGATTTCATCCCAGTTAGACTCAAAATTTGCTCTGTCTTTGCGGAAATCCTCAGTTAGTCGGTCTGCAATCTTTTTGATGATATGAGCAGAGATTTTTTTCACCAAAGGATCTGTTTGTAAGTAAGATCTAGATACATTAAGCGGTAGATCAGGAATATCAATCGTTCCTTTTAACACAGTTAAGAATTGTGGAACAAGCTCATTAGCCTCATCACTTACAAATACGTGGTTACAATAAAGTTTGATTCCATTTTTAGAAACATCTAGTTCGTGTTTGAGTTTAGGGAAATACAAAATCCCTTGTAAACGAAATGGATAGTCCACGTTTAAATGCACCCAGAAATGCGGCTCACCCGAAAATGGAAATAGGTAGTTGTAGAATTCTACATAGTCTTCCTTTTTTAAGGATGAAGGAGATTCTGACCAAAGAGCTTTTCTTTTATTGGCATCTTCTGTTTCAACTGTAATTGGAACTTGTAGGAAGTCACAGTATTTTTTGATTAATTCTTTGAGTTTCCATTTGTCCAAGTATTCACCGGAGTCCGCATCCAAGTGGAGGGTAATCTTTGTTCCCCGCTCTGCTCTGTCGATGGTAGAAAGTTGGAAGTCTGTTCCTGATTCACTCTCCCATTTAACCGCTTGTTCGCCTTTTTTGTAAGACTTGGATTCGATTACAACTTTAGTAGACACCATAAACGAGGAATAAAATCCAAGTCCGAAGTGTCCGATGATACCTGCTTTGTTATCCGCAGAATCGTATTTTTTAGCAAATTCTTCTGCACCACTGAATGCAATTTGATTGATGTATCTTTTGATTTCCTCTCCACTCATTCCAATTCCGTTGTCTTCAATGGAAAGTGTGCGGGCTTCTTTGTCAAAGGTTACGGCAATTTTATAATCGGTGCCACCTTCAAACTCTTCTGTTAACGCAATTTTTTTTAGTTTGGATATTGCGTCTGTCGCATTGGAAACTAGCTCTCTGAGGAAAATATCTTTCTCAGAATAAAGCCACTTTTTGATGATGGGAAAAATATTCTCCGTTTGAACTGATATTTTACCTGACTCACTCATATTAATTTATTCTCCTTTATTATCTCTTTTATTAAATTTAAAATGATTTCTTTCTGGTGAGAATCTGACCTTTGATAAATTTCGGAAAATTTCAGATTACCAGAATTTGATTTTAACCGGACAAGTTCTTCTACTTTTGTCCTATTTAGACCTTTTCCCTGCAAAAACACTTTTAGTAAAGCACCTTTTTTATTTCCGATTGTTTTGTCTAACTTCGTTATGTCAGGGTGAATTCCACTTGTTTGAATAGGAATTTTTGCAATTATTGTTTTTGCATAATTTAGAATTTCTGCACGAAGCAAGTAGAACACAAAACCAACAAAGCCTGAAACTACCAAATAAATAATCCAAAGTTTATAATTTATACTCGAAAAAGTTGGAATTGTTTTGGGAGAAAACAAAGGTGCTTGTGAAACCTCAATTTCAGGAAACGAAACAGCACTTGTTTCGTATTTGGCTGTATCTGGATTAAAAAATACAACTGCGATATCTCCCAAGGAAATTTTTCCTTGTTCCTTTGGATACAAACTGTATTTAAAAATATTTTCTGACTCAAATCCATATTCACCATTTTTTAATTTGGCAAACTTTTTTGTTTTAGACTCATCTATATAAGTAATCTCCGCCTTACAGCTATTATCCTTACAAAATTCTCTCAGTGGATCTTTAAACAAAACTCCCGTCCCTTCTCCAGAAATTTGAACCGAAAAAAATACAGGATTTCCCACGGTTACATTTTTAGTATCAATCGAAAGTTTTACCTTATAATTCCCTACTTCGCCAGAAAAATCGTTTGGTTTAGGAGAAGGTAAATCTAACACCTCAACTGTTTTTTTCAGAGATTCTTTTACTACGGGCGAAAAGTAAGAAAGTGGATTTCCTTCTACACTAAACTTAGCTACGCCTAATTGGTATTTACCTTTCTTGAGTGGAGTAAGAGCATATACCTCTCGATTATAAGGAGCGATATTGTATTCTTGTCCATTAAGACTGGCCTTAGGTGGAAAAGAAACATTTACATTAGGCAATAATTCCGAAGTAAAAAAAGGAAACTCTAATGGTTCTTGTTCGTGACGTTCAAAATTGGGCTGTTCTAAATTGCGATAATACAAACTAAAACTTGCAATAATCGTCTCTCCTACATAAAGCTTTGAACGACTTGTATAAAAACCAATCTTAATATCATCCTCATTTGGATTCACATAAGACCTTTCTCGAAACCCTGGAAAATTTCCAGAAAAAAATTGATCGAACAATGGATCGACTTGTCGTTGTCTTGGAACAAATTTTTCTGGTTTAACTGTAAACGCTATCGCATCTGCGGTATATGCTTGTTGGTCGACAGAAAAAATAATTTTCGGTGTAATTAAATTGCCTGACTTCGAGCTTACAATTCTAAATTTTATAATCTTCTTTTGAGTTACTTTCATATTGACAATCGTCGTATTGCTCTCAACGCCAAGATACTCAGCAGTAACCCCATTTTCCGAAAACACATTCTTGGATATAGAAACATTTGAATCAGAGCCAGCAATTTCAATTCTAAGTTCTAGCGGCTCGCCTTTTAAAACTGTATTTTTATTCAGATAAACTTTCGGCGGATCAGCGAGTAGTGGTACAAGTGATAACAGAATTATAATACTACCAAAAAACTTCATTTCTCTCCGGTAACCTCTGGCTCATTTTTTTGCGGTTAATTTTGTTTTGCTTCGCTGACTCGAGAATTCGTTCTGCTTCTTCTTTTGTGATTTGTTTATTAGACTCTTCTGGCTTTTTTTGAGATTCCTGCTCTTCTTGTTTTTCTTTTGCAGATTTATCTTTTTTATTTTTTGTTTGAGAATTTTTTTTGTCTTGCTCTTTTTCTTTTTTCTCGTCTTTCTCTGAATCATCTTCTTTATTTTGATCTTGCTTTTGGTCTTTTTGATCTTTGTCTTCTTTTTTAGTTAGAAGCTCCAGATTTTTTCTAGCTGGCAGAAATTCTGGATTTGTATTCAGTGCTTCCATATAGGATTTGATTGCATTTTTTTTGTCGCCTAATTTGGCGTATGTGTTGCCCTTATTATAGAGAGATCGCAATTTTAAATCTTTGTCGTTTGAAAGTGCAGATTTTTCAAAATACTTTAGTGCTAGTTTGTAGTCATTTAACTTATAATAACTTGTCCCCTTGTTATAAGAAAGCCTTTCGTCTTCCTTCACCTGCGTTTCTGCCTGATTAAAACTTTCCAATGACCCCTGAAAGTCTTGTGACTTATATCGTTCTACCCCTTCCTTCACACTCTTCCCAACAGGATCAACATCAAAAGCAGAAAGCGATGAGAAGACAAACAGAGTGAAATAGACTACTAGAAATTCTTTCAATTTATTTTGTATCATAACATTCAATTCTATCTTAATTTCATAATCTTACCCTAAACTTAGCGAGCAAGAAATTTATCTATTACAAAATTTAGACTTAGTAAATAAGCATGAGATATTTTCATTCATAATTCTTAACTCAAAACTTGCAGTGAGCCTGTCGAATGTGTTCATAATTCCGAATCCACTTACTCCCCAGAATAAAATGCTTCTTCGGCGGCTAAGATAAATCCAGTTTTTGGATCTATAATTCTACAATTTAGACCATAGCCATTATTAAAACTAGTAATCATTCCTGTAACGATTGCATTAAGACCCAACAGTTCGCCAATTTTTCGTATTTCTGCTAAATCACTTCCTGAACTCAAAGTTAATTGGTTTTCCTGAAGTTGTCTCGAAAATAAAAGTCTATCTAATACAATTATATTCTCTCTTCTTACAATGTCAGTGGTAAGTTTTTCTGCAAATAAACTTCCAAGTTTATGTTCTTTGCCTTCTGTGGTAGTAAAAGTCAAAACAATTACACGAGAGTTTTGTGTGGGTAATTTTTTCGTCAGTGTTTGTGCAATTCTTTCCATCGGAGTTTGAAAAGCGGCATCATTCATGTTTACAGACTGCTGCGACGACTTCTTGGTATTAGCCGTAAATAAGGAACAATAGGAAAACAATATTAGACAAACGAAACTTATCCCCAACGATTTTCTATAAAAAATCTTTTTATTCATACAATCCTTTTTACAAACTTGTTTTACTTTCAATTCTAACACTGGTAGACGTCCATTGTCTTAAAATTAAATTATCAATAACCCCAGTCAGTCAAGTCGTTTCTTGTAAAATTTATCTCTTTGTCACATTTTTCACTTGACTGAAGAATACTCATGAGTAATCTTCAGTTGTATGAATTCTGACCGTGGACTAAAAAAGTATATAGAAACAGACTTAAAAACAAAAATGGTGTTTTTAGGTGGTCCACGTCAATCGGGAAAAACAACTTTAGCAAAATCATTTATTAAAACCGAACGCCAATATTTGAATTGGGATTTTTTGGAAGACAGAAGTCTCATAAAACAACATAAATTAGATCCAACTTTAAAATTAATCGTGTTAGATGAAGTTCACAAATACGTTAGGTGGCGGACTTTAATCAAAGGATTTTTCGATAAATATAAAAACTCTCTTTCCTTTTTAGTAACCGGTTCTGCAAGACTCGACCATTTCCGAAAAGGGGGAGACTCTTTACAAGGAAGATACCACTACTATCGTTTACATCCCTTCTCCCTTGGCGAAATTGACTCTAATTTCAAACGTGAAACTACTAGCGGCTTATTGCAATTTGGCGGATTTCCAGAACCATTCCTGACAAAGGATGAAACGTTTTATCGCAGGTGGCAAAAAGAACGAGTAGCAAAAGTAATCTACGAAGATCTACGCGATTTAGAAAATGTTAAAGAACTTTCTCTACTTGAGTTATTAGTAGACTCCCTTCCCTCAAAAGTAGGATCTCCTTTATCTATCAATGCCTTACGCGAAGACTTAGAAGTTTCTCCCAATACAGTCAGCAGATGGATAGAAATTTTAGAAACACTTTATTATTGTTATCGCATACTGCCATTTGGCGCTCCCAAAATTCGAGCTGTAAAAAAATCCAACAAACTTTATCTCTGGGACTGGGCGGAGGTAGAAAACAAAGGAGCACGTTTTGAAAATATGATCGCAAGCCAACTTTTGAAATACTGTCACTTCTTAGAAGACACGCAAGGTTATAAAATGGAACTGCGTTTTATCCGTGATACAGATGGACGGGAAGTAGACTTTGTTGTGATTCAAAATAAAAAACCTTTGTTTGCCGTCGAATGTAAAACAGGGGAAAACAATATTTCGCCGCATATCAAATACTTTCGAGACAGAACCAATATCCCAAAATTCTACCAAATCCATTTGGGAGATAAAGATTACCAAGACGGCAACATACGAGTTCTCCCTTTTGAAACTTTCTGTAAAGTTGAAACTATGCCTTAAGTAACTTGAACTTTAAATAAGAAAGTTATCCATCAGTCATCCCCGAAATTCCTTATCGGGGATCTCAAGTGAAATAGGATTCCATTAAGAACTATAGACCCCCGATAGAAAATTTCGGGGGTGACAGAGAGTAATCTAAAATTAATTTAATCTAAATCCATTCTATAATAAGGACTTATTGTTTTTAGATTTTCTTGCTTGAGAGTAATCATGAGTAACCGATCAAGCCCCATTGCAATGCCGGAACAAGAAGGAAGTCCACTTTCTAGAGAACGTATAAAATTTGGGTCAATTTCAAATGCTTCTTTTCCGAGAGCGATTCGTTTTTCTTGCTCTTCTTTAAATCGTTTCATTTGTAAATCAGGTGACGTTAATTCAAAGAATGCATTTCCAAGCTCAACTCCATTCCAGTAAATCTCAAATCGTTTAGCTCGACCATTTTCCACTTTGGCAAGTGCCGCAAGTTCTTCGGGATAATCGTAAACAAATACGGGTTTGCCTCTGGGAAGATCATTTTCTATGAAGTTTAAAAAAACCAAAAAGAAAAGATCATCGTAGTACATAGAGTCATATTCATACTTTGACTCAGGAAATTTCTCCTTGAGAGTAGAAATTAAATCCTCAGTCGAAAAAGAGCGACCTGTTTTTTCATAAAACAAATCCTCCATTTTTACTTTCAGACAATTTTCCCTTTTAAAACCAAAGTCCTCTAAATGAATCTGCAAATAATGAAAAAGTTCAATACAAACATCCATGAGTTCTAGTTCGTTTATTCCAACTTGGTAAAATTCCAACATCAAAAATTCTTTTGTATGTAAAACTCCCTTCTCACCTGACCTAAAACAGTGTGCAATTTCGTAAATTTTCTCGATACCTAAAGAGAGAGCTTGTTTTAAAGAATATTCAGGAGATGTAATTAGATAACCTTCCCGTTTTTCATGCGGAGAGCTTACCAACATTGGATCAAGATAAGGCTCCATTCCTGGAACTGGCTTTAAACAAGGTGTATCAATTTCCAGAAAACCATTCTCTTGAAAAAAAGAACGGATTGCAAATAAATACCGTGCTCGATATTTTAGTAACTGAGGGGAAAGGTGTTGATTCATTGAATAATCGCTTCAAACATTTTTTTATAAAACAAAAATCCGAAACGGCAGTGATTATACAATGCCTTTTTGAAACTATCGATGAATCTGTAGAGGAAGAAGCAGAGTCGATTTTTAATGTACTTTTTTTGAGTACGCGCTTTGATGTAATTTTAGCTCTAGAAAATCCTGTCTATATTACACCCAAGTTTATTATGTTAATTTTGAATTTAGCACATGAACTAAATCAGAATGGCAGAAACACTACTCTTATGAATGCACCCGAAAGTTTAGTTCGATATTTATATAGATTTGATTTGGATAAGATTATAAAAATTTCAAATAATTGAAATCCCTGCTCCACTCAATTTATGATTATCCCACTGTGCCACTTCGAGACTTACGCCTAAATTTCCAATCAAAGTTAAAGACCTCGAACTCAAATGTAATGCTTTCTTCGACTCATCTGAATACTCAATCGAACAATAAAGTGTTGCGATATGTTTTTCATTTAACTCTTTAAACTCATTTCGCACAGGAGCTAATTTTTTTAAAAGCGCCACTATGTGTGATTCTAAATCTTCTTCTGGAGGTAAATGGGAATTAATCTGCCAAATTGATCGTGAAGAGCCGTTTTCAGAAATTGTATTGTGAAAATCAGGTTGCATCTTTAACAGTTTACTAACCTCATCCAATTCCAAGTCTGAACTAGATAAAATTAAATAAGCTGTACTTTTCGGATTCTTTAACATAAGTCATTTATGTATAATAGTACATTAAAATTCAGCAAGTAATTTTTAGACTAACTAAAAAAAGAAATAAAGAGTTTGTCTAACCGAGAAGCCAAATCAAAATCTAAGGAGGTGATTGCTTTTTTTGAGTGAGTATGGAGTTTAACCAAAACTTTGTGCCAAGAAATCAGAATCAATGGATGATGATCCAATTCCTCGGCAAGTGTTGCAACTTGATTTACAAATTCAATAGACTGCATGTAAGTATCAAACTTAAATTCTCTGGAAATATTTTCTCTATCGTAAAACCATTCTGGCAAAAGGCGAGAAATACTTTGTAATACTTCCAGATCGGAATAAATTTGCATTCCTAGTTGTTCTTTGAACTCACAATTACATAGATTGCAGTACTTTCATATGACATCTGTTGAGAAGGTCTATTGCTATCTATTTGCGATCCACCACTTCCAGTTTCCCTTACAATTGTTAAACCAAGTGAGGCTCTAGATGTTGACCAAGAAAATCCAAGAGAATAACCAACTAAATTTACATACTCATTTCGAATCGGCGTACGAAGAGAGGATAATTGATATTTAACACTACCATTTGCTGTCTGAGCAAGTGTTTCAGAATCACCACCAGTTTCTCGGTTTGCTGATTCTAAAGCTGTGCGCATCCAACTAATATTTCTAGAATTCGCCTTATTTGTAAATGCACCTGCACGAATAGAAAAGTTATCAGTTAGGAAATATTCAAGACCAAAAGCAAAGTTAAATGTCGCATAACGTCTAAGTTCTTGCACATCTGAGTCTTTTAAAATTAATTCATTCCTAGATCCACCCAAGTAATAAAACTCAGTTTGATCTGAATTTCTCTTAAAACCAGAAGTATAAATCGTATCAAACGCAGCCATTAACTGTTTTGTAGGAAAAACAGCAATCCCAGCTCTAACTTCGGAGGTTTCAGGAATACGCCCGTTTAATGGTCCAGCTTTATAAACGTTTTGTCCAATACTTCCTCCATTTGCCTTATGAGTTCCTTCTGCAAATACAATACTATCAGAATCAATTCCAGAAGAAGTAGCAAATCCATTTGTTAGTCTGTTACCAGCAGTCACAAACTGATGACGCATAGATAAACCTAAAGACACTTTATTGTTTGGCATGTACATAATACCAATCACAGGATTAAAGCCCATTGTTTTTCGATTGTCTGTTCCAGTGATAGAGTTAAATCCCTTATTGGCAAATTGCACAAGTGCAGTGTTTGTCGCATTGGAAGTATCATACGTATAATATAGAGTAGCCCCAACTGAAAGTTTGTCAGTAATAGCACGAGCAATACTAATCCCTGTTTGTATTTGGTTTGCAGATTCGATATTGTAAGAGCGCAAACTATTTACTTGTGGATAATAAATTGGATTCACAACTTGATCCGCACGATTGAATGTTTCGTTTAACGTATTTACAATAGAAAATCCAATTTTATATTTTCCATATTCCTTCACTATACCAAAAAAATTCGGAATATAGTTTTGTGAATTACGAGTATATCCCTGACCGGGACCAATCACATTCTCGTATTCCTTATTTGTTCGCGTTACATTACTGGCAGATAACGAAATCGAATTATCATAAGCGAAAGTCAAACCAGCCGGATTATAATAGGCTCCCGAAGGATCATCGGAGATTGCCGTATAAGCTCCTCCTAACCCTGCGGCTTTTTCGCCAAAAAAACCATTTATATTGTGATATGAATCTGCACTTAAAAAAGAAACCGTTAGTAGATATAGAATGGGAGATATTTTTTTAGTAAGCAATGAATTAACCCTTATAATATTATTTTTCAAAACTAAGCTTTTGGAATGTTTTGTCGATAGCGTTTAGCATTTGTTTTACCCGTTTTGGGTAATTTCTGATCGGAAACAAATTTCTGAATTGCATTTACCCTATCATCCACAGGGGGGTGAGTCTTGATAAAAACTTGATTCCCTTGCGAAGACTTCATTTTTTTTAAATACCCGATATAGGCGTTTGAGTCGTAACCTAATTCAGAAATTAATATGGCAGCTGAAGCATCTGCTTGTGTTTCAAATTCTTTCTGGCGACCATTTTCGAGCATACTCTCTTCTAATTCTTTAGAAGCAGCTTCCATCACAGTGGAAACCATATCGCCCCCAGGGGACAGCAAAGAAGCAACTAAATCAATCCAAACTTCTTCTTTTGCCTCATACTTTCCAGAATGAAAAAGAGAAACATGAGAAACCTCATGAGCCAGAACTCCAACCAATTCAGCCTCATTTTCGATTAAACTCAAAGCACCTTGGGTAATAAATATATATCCGCCCGGACAAGCAAAAGCATTTACTTCTGGAGTATTCAAAATTCCAAACTTAAAATTCAATTCCTGACGAGGAGATAATTCTGCAATTTTACTACCTATAAAATTTAGATACTTGGTCTGATTTACATCTTGAACAAGACCGTATTTTTTTATAAACTTGGCTGCCAGAGCTCTACCAATTTTCATTTCTTTATATACTTGCTTAGGCGGCTCTGGCTTTTCTTCTACCGAAGTAGTAGACTTACAAGAAAACAAAATACAGATTGAAACGAATACACTAATGACGTTATTTTTTTTCATACATAATGTCTTCGAGAGTTAGTCCTCTTTGTATTTTTGAACATCTTCCGGTTTAACAGTTACTTTGTCTAACCAATCCAAAGATTCAAAATCATACTCATCACTATTTCCACGAGTACGTAGTTTTTTAGATTCTGAAAGCCCACGCGCCGACGCAGTTTCTGTAAATGTAGATGCTCTGGCTCTTGATTGAATTGGTCCTGATTTATCTTGGTTTCCTGCGTTACTTACTTTGCTAGATGGTGGAATTTTAGAAACATAAAGTTTCATTACCCAACCGGTCTCAGAGCCTGACTTCACTTTCAAAAACATATCCTGCTCCCCAATCTGTTGCAGCTCTAATCCTGCTTTTAGTGGCTTACCTGCACTCGCAACGTTAGGCTCAGAGAGTAACTTTGCAATCGGACTCTGAACAAACACCGAGTTAGAAAATAACAAACTAGGAACGAACAAGGTAAATAATAAAATGATTAACTTTTGACTTTTCATATTTCCTCCAAGGAATGGAATCATTAGTTCTATTTTAATTCTCAAAAATTTATTGCAAGCAAATTACTTAAATTTTAAATAGAATACATGGAAGCACAAGAAAAGTTAGCGACTGAATTTAAACTACTCAGTCAAGAATCAAAAAACATAAAAAAAAGAGCGAGGGAAAACTACTTGGAACAAGTTTCAGACATTTCAGAGAAAATCAAACATTTTGGAGACGAAGCAGGGGTTAAGGCTAAGCAAGTTATTGACAATGTAGGAGATTATATCACAAAAAACCCACAGAAGGCTACGTTAATAGGATTAGGTGTCGGCGTTGGCGTTGGCGTTCTATTAGGACTTTTGGTGAGAAGAAAAGACTAAATTGGCAAAAAAGAAAAAAGCTCAAAATCCAAAACAAGAAGAGCAAGCAGAAAAAAAAGATACACTCCTAAATCAAGTGCTCAGTTTAGTTGAGCACTTTGTATCTTACTTTGAACTTCTCTTTCTGTATCTCCAAAAAAAAATCCAACAAAAAATTCAGTATGGATTTATAATCACTATAGCAATTTTGTATATGCTATTTTTAAAAGTGGTAGGCAGTATATTAATAATTGGTGCAGCTTACTTTAGCATCTTAAAATTTTTTAATGGGGATCATATTGCTACATCGCTTAGTCTTGGCGTAGGCATAATGATATTATCCTTTACCTTATTAGCAATACTTATTAAGAAAATTGTGTAACCCATGAACTCTAAAATACCCTTTAACCCCTTCCACGGTAGCGAGGAATTCAAAACCAAAAATCCGAAAGATATGACTCTTGATGAACTCGAGCTTTTGCTTCATGCAAGAAGACTTAATCTTAGGTTAGATGTAGAGCGACTCCACAAACATATCAATTACACCAAATTTTTATTCGATGTTATAAAAGCCTCTGGTCTCGGAGAAATTGTGGAAGAGTTACTAACTCCAAAAGAAAATACTAACTCAAAATCATCTACATAGAGCAATTTTTCAAGTCAAATATGACTTAATCCAATCGCGATAAGTGTGGGGCTTTCTAGATTAACCGCTTTCACTTCTGCGATTGCGTTTCCGAGTGTAGTTTTGAGTATGCGCTGATTTGTCCTTCCTAAATTACTTGCTGCGATAAAAGAGGTTTCTTTCGATTTGCCGGAGTTTAGAAGCATAAGAACAATCTCCTCCACATCTCCAAGTCCCATAAATATAATATGAGCATCTGTATTTGGTAAATCAACTCGTGGTATAGATTTATCCCGATAACCGCTATAAAAAGAAATACTTCGAGTCAAATCTCGATGTGTCAAAGATTCTCCAAGAGCCTCAGCGAGAAGTTGTGGACTAGAAATTCCCATGACAAGTTTTACTTTAAACCCGTTTTCTTGGAGTATTGAAATTTCCTCAGATGCACGCGCAAAAAAACTAACATCGCCACCTTTGAGCCTAACAACTCGTTTCCCCTGCTTCGCATACTCTACTAGAAGATCGTTAATTTCATTTTGTTTTTTTTCGTGAAATCCTTTTCGCTTTCCGACGGTTTCTGAAATAGCCTGAGGAAATAGATCACAGAGAGATTTTAAATTGGTATCATACAAAATAATTTCTGCTTGAGATAAAATCGAATATGCTTCAAGAGTTAAATACTTAGGATCACCAGAGCCAGCACCGACAAGATAAACAGTATTAGCCTCAAAAGGAATTTTAATTGGGATATTCATAGTAATTTTAATGTTAGGAGTTTCCTATCATAATTTAAATTTAGCCTTTTAAATGTCATTCCCGAAATTCCACCCGATGCATTCGCATCCACTGCCGCCAAGCGATATCGGGAATCTCAACATATTGAGATCCCCGATAAGGGAATTCGGGGATGACAGTGTCAAACTTGCTCTTTCTTCCTCGCCTCTCTTTCGTTAGCCATTATCCCCACTTTCTGGTCTAATTCTTCTAGATTTAATTTTGCCTCAAGCTCTTGGCGAATCATTTTTACTCCGCCAGGAGCGCGTCCGTAACTAGAAATGAAAATAGAAAAGTTTTCCTGAATTAAAGTAGACGCGGAAATAAAATCAGAATCTTCTACCTTATCAATGAAATTAATTAAAATATTTCGTTCTCTAGCTTCTTTTAAAATTTCTTTTTCGACATCTCGATCGTTTACACCTGAGTAAACTACATCAAATCCTTTTAAGTCACCGTATTCATATTTTCTATAAACAAAGTTTATCCAATCCAAAGAATGAAATTCTTCTATGAACTCGGGGGAAATTGCCGTTATGCGCTTTCCTAATTGCGAAAGAGTTCTTAGTTTTTCAGCACTTGCTTTTCCGCCACCTAAAAGAAGGATATTTTTATTGGAAACATCCAGCATAATTGGAAGATACTTTCTATTCAGATCAAATCTCCTTCCATAATCATACAAGCACCGGAGGTCTGATTGGTTCCTTCGTCAATAATAATACAAGCTCCTGTTCCTCTATTGGTTTCATATTCATCGCAAAAAATTGGTTTCGCAGTTTTAATAACAACTTTGGCAATATCGTTCAATTCTAGAGACTCCACATTTTCAATTCTTTCTAGAGTATTGATATTCAATTTGTATTTAATTTCTTTAATAATACATTTTACTGAATTGGTTGTGTGGCGTAATAGGTATTTGCCGTTTAGTTGTAACTTCTTCGTATCCATCCAACAAATATAAGCTTCAAATTCTTGAGTTTCAACGGGAAATTTTTCTTTAACAAGCATATCTCCACGGCTAATATCCAATTCGTCTTCCAAACGAATAGCAACTGACATTGGCGGAAAAGCCTCATTTATCTCACCGCCTAGAGTATCAATTGCTTTGATTTTAGATTTTGTTCCAGATGGAAGAGCAGTAACAATATCGCCTTTTCGAAATACACCTGAATTCACCATACCAGCATACGCTCGATAGTCGTGGTATTCATTTGCAATAGGACGAATTACCCACTGAACAGGAAAGCGAGGCAAATCATAATTATGCGATTTGTCAATATCTATTGTTTCAAGGTATTGAATCAGGGACGTTCCCTTGTACCAAGGCATATTCACAGAAGGCTCTACTACATTGTCTCCATTTAACGCAGAAATTGGAATAAAGTTAATTTCTTTAATTCCCATTTTTTCCATCAGCGGACTTGCGAACTTGAGGTAATCCGCTCTTATCTGCTGAAATACTTCTTCTGAATAATCCACCAAATCCAATTTATTAATACAAACTGTAATATAAGGAATATCAAGTAGTGCAACTAAAAAGGTGTGACGGTAGGTCTGTTCGATTACACCTTTTCTCGCGTCAATTAGGATGATCGCAAGGTTTGCAGTAGACGCGCCAGTTACCATATTGCGGGTATACTGAATATGCCCCGGTGCATCTGCAATAATAAACTTTCTCTTAGGAGTTGCAAAGTATTTATAAGCGATGTCAATTGTAATCCCCTGCTCTCTTTCTGCTTTGAGTCCATCAGTAAGTAAGGCTAAGTTAGTGTAACCATCACCCCTTCTCTCGCTGGATTTTTCAATTGCATCCATTTGGTCATCGAAAATTTGTTTACTATCAAAGAGTAATCTACCGATTAAAGTGCTCTTCCCATCATCTACGCTTCCCGCAGTAATAAAACGGAGCATGTCCATATTCATATAAGTTTCTGTATTCATATTTTCCTTTTTCTAATTGGGATGTATAACACTGATTCGTTGATTTCGATGAATTCTATATACTTCAAAATCACTATCAGTAGTTAAAATAATTCCACCTTTTACTAACTCTAACATTCTAACAAGCGACGCATCCGCTAAAGATACCTTTTGCTTTTTATACTTTGTCAATGTCTGACCAATTTCTTTAGCATGTTCAGCTAATTTAAATGGAATTTGAATATATCCATCTTCAATCATTTTGAGAATAGCCTCGTCTCCACCACTTCCTTGCAGCAGATAACAAGATTCTGCCACTACTGCTTCGCAGGTTAGAAGGGGCGGACTTACCCTATCCAACTCCTTGCAAGCCCATTCATGTAAGTTATCTCTTCGATTAAGATAAGCTACAAGAACACCTGTGTCTACAACGTATCTCATCGACCAAACCCAACTAAGTGCTGTTTGTTGGTAGACAAATCAGGAGCGAGAGAAACAATTCCTCGGTACTTTTTAGTTTTCTCTGCAAAGGATGAATTATTTTCAGAATGAATTTTTGTCATATAATCAATGATAGCATCTCTCACAAAAGCAGATTGGCTTATATCTAAATCTTTGGTTAAAGTTTGAATATCCTCAGCCATTGCTTCTGTTATTTTCATGGTAATGGTTTTTAAATTTGCCCTGTCCATAATCTTGCCTCCTAAAGGTATTACTTTTTTCAATTTAAGTAATACCAAAAAAAATGTCAAGTTTTTCAAAAAAAAAAACTAAAAGTATCCTTCTCTTTTTCTTTCTTCCATCGCTGCCTCCGATCTNNTTTACTTCATCATCCGGCGCGGGTCTTACTACATCCGAAACACTGAGAAGCATATTGTCGTGCATAAACAAATTTCTTTTGTGAGTAAAATATATACTTGGAATTGCGAGATTTTCTTTTAAGATATATTGCCAAACATCCATTTCTGTCCAATTGCTAATGGGGAAAACGCGTATATGCTCCCCTTTTTGGATTTTACCATTATAAAGATTCCAAAGTTCAGGGCGTTGCTTCTTAGGTTCCCACTGACCAAACTCATCCCTAAAAGAAAAAATTCTTTCCTTCGCACGAGCTTTTTCTTCGTCTCTTCTTGCCCCACCGAAGGCAGCGTCAAATTTGAATTCTTCAAGAGCATCCAAGAGAGTAATGGTTTGTAATTTATTTCGACTGGGGATACGCCCAGTTTCCTCAACAGCTCTACCTTTATCAATTGAGTCTTGCACATAACGCACGATTAACTTCTCATCAATTCGTTTTACCATTTCATCTCGAAAAGTAATTGTTTCTGGAAAATTATGACCTGTATCAATATGCAAGAGCGGAAAAGGAAACTTAGCCGGACGAAATGCTTTTTCCGCCAAACGAACCAGCGTAATAGAATCTTTACCGCCTGAGAATAGGAGAACTGGCTTTTCAAATTGGGCAGCCACTTCTCTCATAATATAAATTGATTCTGCTTCTAACTCTTCTAGATGACTTAAATGATATTTACTCACAATTTTTTCCTTTAGACAAACATGGATTTGTCGCTTTTCGTTTTATTTGGAACTAACTTACCATCTTTCCAGTGTAAGCCGCATTCTTTAGTGGCAGGATCTTCCCACCACCATCTTCCAGCGCGAGAATCTTCGCCTTCTTCAATTGATCTTGTACAAGGAGCACAGCCGATGCTTGGATAGTTTTTATCATGCAGTTCATTATAAGGAACGTTATTCGCTTTAATATAATCCCAAACTTGTTTTTCTGTCCAATTAAGAAGTGGGTTTATTTTTAAAACTCCATACTTGTCATCCCATTCAGCAAATTTCATATCGGAGCGGGTAACAGACTGTTCTTTCCTAAGTCCTGTGATCCAAAGATTTTTATCTTTCATCGCACGGGCTAATGGCTCTAATTTCCTAACCGAACAACATTCTTTTCGATTCTCAACACTCTCATAAAAAAGGTTAACTCCCTTTTCTTTCACCATTTTCTCAACAGAAATATAATCAGGGAATTGGACTTGGATTTTAATTCCGTATTTTTTTTCAGTGTCCTCAATCGTTTTGTATGTCTCGTAAGGCAAACGACCAGTATCCAACGTTACAATCGTAACTGATTTATCTATCGAAAGAATTAAGTCAGTTAAAACCTGATCCTCCGCGCCGAGACTCGAAGAAAATAAAACGCCCCCCTTATGTTTTGCGAGGGCAAGTTGTAAAATTTCTTTCGTATTAGAAACTTGAAATTTTTGATTAAATTCGTCAATGTTTTGCATAATTTTCAGGTAAAGTTTAGAAAGTAAACGAAAGAGATTCGATATTTTAACTTCATTAGCACGAAAGTCACCCCCGAGTTTTTCTGTCGGGGGTCTCTAGAAGTTGAGATTCCCGACAAAAAATTTCGGGAATGACAAGATAAGTATTTTTTAATATCAACTTAACTCTCATTAAATTACTTACTTAAACTAGTCTCCTTTTGGAAGTTCAATGCCAAGTAAATCAGCTACTTGTTCTTTTTCGTAATCCTTGTAAAAATCACGGAAAGATTGTCCGTTTGATTTCTTAGCATAATAGTGATTAGCCAGCTTTTCTACAATCGGTCCACAAGTATCTGCTTTTACTTTTAATACACTGTGAGTAAAAGAAGGATTATTTCCGATAGAGCCACCAAGGTGAAGCATGTAAGCTTCTTCCATTTCATCATTTTCGCCCTTGGTTTTTCCGCCAATGAAACCGATATCCGCAATAGAATATTGAGAACAACTATTGGTGCAGCCAGAGAAGTGGATATTGATATTATCCACATTTACACTTTTTTCATTTAGATAATCAATGAGTCTCGCAGTTCTATTTTTAGTTTCTACAATCGCGAGGTTACAGAACTCAGTTCCAGTGCAAGACACGATTCGATTATTGGTTTGTTTTGCNNTCACAAAGAGTAATTAACTCATCTCCACTAAGCCTACCTACTTTGACAGGAACTCCAATGTAGTTCATTCCTTCTTGTTTCATTTTGTTTGGACCAAGAGGATCAGAATTTCTTTCAACTAGTTGTGGATTTGGGTAATCAGTTAGTTTATAACCGAGCTTCTTTTCTAACTCGTCTCTCATTTTTTCAGGACCCCAAGCTTCCATGAGAAATTTCATACGAGACTTACGACGATTTTCCCGATTTCCANNGTAGAAAGCCCACCACCTACACGAATTGTGTAACCGTATTTGGTTTCGCCGTTTACTTCTAATTTTGCGCCGACAACTCCAATACAATTGATTTCCGGTTGCGCCAAATTATGCGGTGCACCTGAAATAGAAACTTTAAACTTACGAGGTAAATCTCCTAAGTCAGGACGCTCAGAAATTTCTTTTACATAACGAGAGATTAGATTTGTTGCATTTAGGTATTCATCTGGATCAATTCCCGCAAGTGGATTTCCAGTAACGTTACGCGTAATATCTCCACAGGCACCTAGAACTCCAAGACCAATTTCTTCTAACTTATCAATGATCGGAGGTATATCGGCTATCGTCAACCAATGCACTTGAAAACACTGACGAGTAGTCACATCAATTAGATTACGTGCTCTTTCTTTTGTAAATTTTGCTATTTCGCGACCTTGACTCGCTGTGAATTGACCAGCAGGCAAACGCATACGCATCATGAAATATCCATCTGTCTTAGGCTTTTGGAGGTAGCAACCAAACCATTTAAAACGAATATGGTCATCTTCTGGAATCGCTTGGAAACCTTCTTTCGCCCATTTGTCGATTTCTGGACGCAATTTTAAAGGGTGTTTCTCTTTTTTAATTCTTTCTTCGTTCGTGATTTTGGATTCTTCTTTCGCCACGGCTGCTACCTCAATTTTTAGTGTATCTTTACCATATCGAAAATAATACAAGTATTGTCAATATATTAGAATTTTTATCTAGTATAATGGAATAGTCGG
>DDBL01000192.1 GCA_002333425.1 Leptospiraceae bacterium UBA2033 | reverse complement strand
AATCTTTTTCGATTGTAAAAAACTTCAATGTATCGAAATAAATCTGTTTTAGCTTCTTCTTTAGTTTGGTATTTCATATGATTTACTTTTTCTACTTTTAGAGTCTTGAAAAAACTTTCGGCGACTGCATTGTCCCAGCAATCACCTTTTCGACTCATACTTTGACGCATTTTATTTTTTTCTAATAAACTTCTAAATTCATTACTTGTATATTGCACTCCTCTATCAGAATGAAAAATACAATCCTCATCTGGCTTACAAGCATTAACCGCATTCTGATATGCTTTTACGAGAAGTGGTGTCTCCATGTTATCATCAAAATGCCAACCAATTATTTCCCGATTAAATAAATCAATGATGACACAAAGATACATCCAAGTATTTCCTACAAATATGTAGGTAATATCGGATACCCACGCTTGATTCGGTTTCGCGACTTGAAAATTTCTTTTTAAGAGGTTAGGCGAAATCCTATTCTCATGATTTGAATCTGTAGTAGATGGTTTAAATCCAGCCTTTATTTTACTGCTTATTTTCGCTACCTTCATAAGTTTAGATATCACGCGAACATCACAGCGAATTCCTTTTTCATATAGCCCTTGCTGAATTCTTTCGGCTCCATATGTTCCTTCAGACTCTGCATGAATTTTCACGATCCAAGAAATTAAAATACGATGATACTTTTTTCTACTACTTTCTTTCCTATCTAGCCAACTGTAAAAACCGCTCTTAGAGACGTCTAACGCTTTGCACATTTTTGCCACACCAAGTTTTTCATTTTCTTTTATGAAAGAAAACTTATNNAGTTTATCTTTCTCTTTTAGTTCTTTTTCATAATCTCTTTTTTGGGGTTTTTCTTTTGGTTTATTTACAGCTTCATTCATATGTTTCTTAATCCAACTTTTTAAAGTTCCTACGGGTATTCCTAAATCCCGCGCTGTCTTCTTTTTATTCTTCTCATTTGCCATGTAAAGTCTTATTGACTCTATTTTAAACTCTTTTGTGTATACTCTCATCTGGGTCTCCTTTCGGAAACCTAATTTCGTGTCCACTTTTTATGCAGTAGTCCACTTTGCACCCATCCTATACTTTATATCATAGTTAATCATATAGTCCAACTCTTCTTCCGTAAAGTTGTAATGCTTCGCAAGCACTCGGTCGATGCAGTCAATGATGGGTTTGGATTTCTCTTTGATTTAAATGACTTCCATTAGTCTCAATAAATCAATTCATCAACACCAGTAGATTCAAAGGATAACAGTCTGTACACGGGAATTGTGTTTCGGTCTTTGAGGTGATCTACTGTGATGGCTTCGTATTTCTCTACCATATCGTAAGACCACCATCTATCTTTTTCATCAACTAAATAGAAAACGGGGTAGGGGAGGAGATTGCCATTTAAAATGTCGGTAAATCTTGCAATACCTGCAAACTCTCCATTGACTCGGTAGGATTGTCCTGAGAAAAGTCCGGTTAGTTTTTTTTCGGATTCAGAGTCAAATTTATTTCGGCGGTAGCGGTAGTAGACTTCGTCGCCATTGCGATCATAAAATACCGCATAATTGCTGTAAGTCTTTTTAAAGAAAAGTTTTAGTTCTTTGGGAAAAGAATAAGAAACACTTGTAATTTCTTTTTTGTAATCACGAATGCGTTTTTCTTTTGTGGAAATATCGCCGTTGTATTTTTCAACAGGCACTGTATCTGCTGAAATAAAAAAGAAGAAACATATAAAAAAAATGATTCTGTGCATAATCAAAAGTATCCTCTTATCTAGGGACTGGAATATAAAGGTTTTCTTTTTTTTCTACTACTGGAGTTGTAGGACTTGGCTCAGGGGTTGTTGTGGAATTTTTCATTTGCCCCTTGCTATCCGTTACACCTTTTTGTTTCCACTCTTCCAGTATTTTCTTTGCTAACTCTTGCACTTTTCGATTAGGATCTCTTTGGGCTTTGTATTCAATTAATTCGATTACATTTGGATCGGGAACTTCGCCTAGTTGTTTAATCGCTCTTAGCCGAACAGATGGATCATCATCTTTTGCGTAGACGATCAAGTCTTTTAAAATATCTTTATCGCCAAGTAAAATGAGTGCACTAATGACGTATAATTTTAGAGCAGAATATTTTTTAATTTCTGTTTTGCTCTTAGCCTCATTTATCTTGGAAAGCATGGTGCGCAGTTCAGAAACCGAACGAGGTGAATTCATCTTACCCAGTGAGTTTACAGCGTAGGACCTGAGAGTTATATCTTCTGATTCATCTGTGGCAACTTCTATGAGTGCAGATTCTGCTTTGTTATCTTTGATTTTTCCAAAATAAAGAGCAATGCTTGAGCGCAAATCTAAACTAGTAGTTTTGTCTTTTAGTTTGTTTTCCAGAAATTCGGAACTAGATTTTCCTGATTGTAATTCAGCTAGTGTGTTGATTGTGGAAGAAACAAGTGTGCTACTTTTTGTGAAATCTTGATTTTTTAGAAAGGAACCTAATTCTTCTGAGGCTTCTTCGATTTTTAATTTTAAAATTGCATGAATCGCTGCATCTTTTACATCGTCTGATTTGTTTTTCATTGCATCGATTATGTTTTTGGATTCAGTTTTGACTTCTAATTCGGCTAACGTTCTCAGGCAAGAAACTTTGATTCCGTTGTCTTCATCATTAATTAAAGTCTCAGAAACTATTTTTACTAGGTCTTCTAATCCGTCTGTTGAGAGATGAGCAAGTTCTCGCATTGCTTCTTTTCGCTCTTTATTGGAACCGTATTTTAAAACTTTTTCGATGATTTCCTTTTTCTTTTTTAACTGTTCAGGGGTTAGGCTATGTTTTTTAGCTTTTCGTCTACCGTCATTGGAACGTTCTACTTCCTTGATGGATTCAACCGAATCATCTAAATCCAAAGGAGCTTTATTAGCTTCTAATTTAGAATCTGTAATTTCACTGCCCGGAGTATCTGCATTTT
Organism: Leptospiraceae bacterium UBA2033; assembly: GCA_002333425.1. Taxonomy (GTDB): domain Bacteria; phylum Spirochaetota; class Leptospiria; order Leptospirales; family Leptospiraceae; genus UBA2033. The sequence goes on along the minus strand of DDBL01000192.1, from coordinate 29,268 downwards.
TTTTTACATCCAATGAGAAAAGGGAAGCAGTGAAGAGTAAAAAAAAGAGTGAGGAAAGTAAACTAGTCTTCAGAGGAGGATTTGAGTGCTTGATTTTCTTTCTCAAGTTCTTGAATTTTTTTATTGAGTTCATTGAGCATATGCAGATTTTCCAGATTCTGCCTGAATTTTGTAGTAAGTTCATTTATATCCTCGCTCAACAATTCGATGTTCCATGGTTTTTCGACATAACGGCTGAGTCCCCCATGATTAATTGCTCTAATGGCAGAATCAAGTCCAGCCTGACCTGTGAGCAAAATCTTTATCGCATCTGGGAGTTTCTTATGAATTTCTTCTAGAAATCTATCCCCTTTCATATTTGGCATAACTTGGTCTGAAATGATTAATTCAACTACTTCGCCAGCAGTGTGAATTTCATCAATCAAAGCTAGTGCACTTTCGGCACTATCTGCTACTTCGATATAGTGAGTTTCACCGAATCTTTGTATCAATTGCTCTCTAAGAGTCTCTAAAACCGATACTTCATCATCGACACATATAAAATAACCTTTAGATTTAGTCATATTTGATTTTGAATGTATTCCTATGGAAATTGATGTTAGTTAGAAGTCCAATGAAAAAACCATTTCACAAACAGAAAATATTTTGAAAGATGTTTTCCTGGACAACTAACACTTAGGTAATCTTAGAAATATTTGTTTAGAATTTCAATTCCTTTTTCTTTGTAACCTATATCTTCTACACGATGCTCTGGTTTTGGATCTCTTTTTAACATCCACTCTAATTGTTCTTTGGCTTTGTTTTTCTGCCCTATATCAATCAGAATTTCCGCTAGGTAAAGTCTGTTGTTAAAAAATTCAGGTCCGATTTCCACTGCTTTTTCTAAATGTTGTAGTGCTTTTGTTTTGTTTCCTACAGAAATAGGCCAGCCTGGTGCTTGGTGGTAAATTCTACCTAAAGCACGGTGAGGACCACCGAAGAAAAACTTTTCGTTTTCTTTTAGAACTATTTCATAACTTCTTTTCATTGGGTCAATGGAAGATAGAGATGCCATCATTCCACGAGCAAGCCCTAACATTCCCACATTAGAAGCATACCAAAAGTTACCGTAAATAGCTTTTGGATTCATGGTGATTGCTTCTTTACCATAGTTCACACCATGCTCATAATAAAGCTCTTGTTTTTTTGAATTGGTTGTTTCAAAAAGACCTTTATAGAAATAAGCACTGGATAATTTTCCACAGATAATATCCATATCAGGGTTAACAGCTTTCAGTTCTAAAAGTTTGTTAATTGCTTTGTCTAAATTTCCCTCTGTTTCTCTCTTGTCGATGAACTCGTTTACTTCTTTCAAAATTTCTAACATTTATCTCTTCCTTTGTTATTTTTTTAATGTATATTTTAATGATGGGTTTTTCGCTTCTACTGGCTTCACATTCCAAATTTGTTCTGCATANNTGAATTGTACGATCGGATGAAAATTTTCCAATCCTAGCAACATTCAAAATTGACTTTTTTGTCCACAAGTCTTGATTTTTAAAATCACTCGAAATAATTTTTTGACAAGCTGAGTAAGCATCAAAATCAGCCATGAGCAAATAATTGTCTTGGTGAACTAGATTATCATAGATGGGACGAAATAGATTTGCGTTAGACATCGAAAAGAAATTTTCCTTAATTAGGGTTAAGATTCTTTGTAACTCATCGCTTCTATTAATGTATTCGCCTGGATGGTATCCTTTTGCTTTTATATCTAGAACTTCATGAGCTTTGAGTCCAAAAATGTAAATATTCTCTTCGCCCACTTCTTCCATGATCTCTACGTTAGCCCCATCCAATGTTCCAATTGTAAGTGCACCATTTAGCGCAAACTTCATGTTACCCGTTCCACTTGCTTCTGTTCCGGCTGTAGAAATTTGTTCTGATAAGTCACTTGCTGGAAAAATATTCTCCGCCAAAGAAACTCTGTAGTTTGGTAGAAATACTACTTTAAGTCTTCCATTTACTTTTGGATCATTATTTACGACAGTCGCAACTGCATTGATAAATCGAATGATAAGTTTTGCCATGTAATAACCAGGAGCTGCTTTTCCGGCAAATATAAATGTACGAGGAACTACTTCTTTATAAGGATTTTCTTGAATTCTTATGTACATCGCAATTACATGTAGGACATTTAGGAGTTGTCTTTTGTATTCATGGAATCGTTTTATCTGAACATCAAAGATGGAGTTTACATCCACAATGATTCCTGTATCGTGTTGGATAATCTTTGCTAGCCGCTCTTTGTTTTCTTTTTTGATTCTTCTCCATTCTTCTTCAAAACCTGGATCAGAAGAAAATGCTTCTAACTCTCTTAATTTTTTTAGGTCAGTTGCAAATTCATCTCCAATTTTACTAGCTATCAAGTTGGACAATTGAGGATTTGCTTTTAACAGGAAACGTCTTTGTGTAATTCCATTTGTTTTGTTGTTAAATTTCTCAGGCCAGAGTTTATAAAAACCTGGAAAAACTAATGTCTTTAGAAGCTCCGAGTGAAGTGCGGCAACTCCATTTACACTGTGACTTCCTATGACTGCAAGATTTGCCATTCTGAGAAGTTTGTCTGGTCCTTCATGGAAAACAGAAACTTGCATAATCTCGTGGTCATTTAATTTTCCAGAAGCTCGTGCTTCATTCAAAAAACGAAAGTTGATTTCGTTGATAATTTGAGCATGTCGCGGGAGCAAAAATTCGATTAAACTTACTTTCCATGTTTCTAATGCTTCCGGTAAAACTGTATGGTTGGTGTAGGCAAATACTTTGGTAGTTATATTCCATGCCGCATTCCATTCCAACTTTTCTTCATCCATTAGTATACGCATGAGTTCGGGGATGGCAATACTTGGATGAGTGTCATTGAGTTGGATGGCAACTTCATCTGGAAAACGATCAAAGTCAGTNNAATACTTTGGAAATATTTTCTGTTTTTTGTTTATCTTCAACTGCTTTTAGATAATCTCCATGGTTGAAGTAATCGAAATTAAATTCTTCAGATGCTTTTGCAACCCAAAGACGTAAATTGTTTACGGTAGTTGTGTTGTATCCTGGAACAGAATAATCATGAGCTTCCGCAACAATGGTTTCGAGAGGAATCCAAACAGACATTAGTTTTCCAGTTGGATCAATTTTGGTTTCCACGTGTCCGTAGAAATGAACTGGATAAACTACTTCGTGTCGAGTGATTTCCCATGGATTTCCACTTTTTTGTAACCAAGCATCTGGTTTTTCGATTTGGGATCCATTTTCAATTTGTTGATTAAAAATTCCATATTCATATCGAATTCCATAACCATATCCGGGCAGATTTAAAGTAGAAAGGGAATCCATAAAACAAGCTGCAAGACGCCCCAAACCACCATTTCCAAGTCCAGCATCTGGTTCGTATTCTACGATTTCATGAAGATCATACCCGAATTCTTTTAGGGTTTCTTCCATTATATTATGTAAACCTAAATTGATGAGTGCATTGGAAAGAGTTCTTCCAATTAAGAATTCAAGCGAAAGATAATAGACTCGTTTTGGATTTTTGATTCTATAATTGTGTTGTGTTTCATTTAATCTATCTACAATAACGTCTCTTACAGTAAAGCTCAGAGCTTCGTAAATATCTTGTTTGTTTGTATTGTTTCTATGTTTTCCAACTGTGTATTCTAAGTGATGAGCAAATGCTTTTTCGAGACTTTCTTTGCTAATACTTTGCTCGCGATCCATGAGATCCCACAATTTGTCGTGATTGGTTTTTTCCATCTTCCCTCTTAGTCCATTGAATCGAAATTGAAATTTGAATAATCAGTATATATCAGTCATCCTTTATTTTACGTGCAAGTGATTTTTAATTTTTATCAAAATATTTATTTTTTAGTTGCTAAGCCTGCTAATTAAATTATCTTTCTAAGTCATAGTCGGCAAAGTTTTTACAATAAAATACCTGATAAACAAACTCCTATGAAAAAATTACTTTTATTCGTTTTTAGTCTTTTCTTATTTTCGTTCAATCTATTTGGTCAAGTGTGGACACCGCCTGGCGTAAGTAGTCGTCCGACCTCTGATACATTTACCTATGACTTCGGTATTAACAAATACAACAATGATACGTATCTTTATTTGGCTCCTGGACTAAATATGAATTTTAATAATAAGTGGGGATTTTCCGTTCAAGTCCCTGTGAATTTATTAATGCAGGATGCTGATCCCAAAACGAGAGGCTCCAAAGTCGGGCAAGTGAGATCTATCGATTATGACTCCAAATCCGATTACCAACGAATACTCAATTTTTTTTGGATTGGGAATTATGGTGTTTACAAACCCAAAGAAATTACATACTCTTTGCACGTCGGAAAGATGTATGATGGATACATTGGTCATGGAACAATCATTAACCGCTATGTGAATAACCAAAGAGTGGATGTTTATAAACTGGGAGTGATGGCAGACTTCAACACAGATTTTGGTGGTGTACAGGTATTTACCAACTCAGTCTATGACCGTTCAGAAGTGAATGCAGGTAGAGGATACATTCGCCCCTTTGGAATTATCAATGGTATTTTAGATTTAGTATCTGGTAAAAAGAACGTGGCATTTCTTGCGGCTAATGGAAATGTTTTAGATGATGTTGGACGAAAAAAAGTAAACGAAGAAATTACCACATCCAAAGACGAAGAAAGATATGTCGAAATAGAAACAGATCCTGTCACTGGTCAAAAGAAAGAAGTCGAAAAAGTCTCTCCCAAAAAAGATAGAAATATCGAAACAAGTGAAAACTCCGATAGAAAGGTATTTGATTTAACTCGGTTTGCTTTGGGATATACCTCTGCTTATGATGGAACTGCGCCTACCGCATTGGACTTGGATACAACAGGGAGTATCCGCTACGATAACACAAACAATGCAAAAATCAAATCAAATCGTAGACAAGGTATTGAAGGATATGACGCAGAATTTAAAATTATTAGCACTGATTTTTTTGAATTAACTCCCTACGGAGATTACAACCGAATTAAAAATGTTCCAAATGCGATAGGCAGGCATTATGGAGTAATTGCAAAAATCGGAACTAAGGATGTACACGTTGTTATCCGTCCTGAATATAGAAGTATGACTTCTAATTATATTCCGATGTATTTTGATTCTTTTTATGAAGTAGAACGTTACCAAGTGAATTTAGATACAAGTTTTCCCTACACTAAATATGAATACCTTCAAAACAAACCAGTAGATGGTCCAAGTGTAAAAGGATATTTTCATACCTTGATTGTAAATATTTACAAAATTGGTTTTGAGGCAAACTACGAAGATTATACTGGGAAGAATAATTCTAGAATATTTTTGGGTGCTTATATTCCTTTTGGAACTTTTGCCCGTATCTCTGCTTTTTATATCAAAAAAGGTTTCGATAGAACAGGTGAGGCTTTTAAAATTGACGACAAAGCACAAGGTGCAGCTGAACTTGCTGTCAATATTGGACCTTTAACTTTACGTTTACAGAATCGAAGAAGATGGGTTTTGGATAGCAATACTAATCAATTCAAAGCAAAAGACGAACAGATGATTTTCTTTTCAGGTGGAAGGGCTTTTTAGTAATTCCAATTGTGATAATACAAATGCAAATGCTAATTCACTTCGTAGAATATTTTCGGACACAGAGATTTTTTCAAAATTTAATCCTGTGAAGAAAATCAAATCTTCTTCTGTAAAACCTGACTCAGGACCTATTGCAATTTGAAGCGGTTTATCTATATTATACTCCACTTTATGGTCTAATAGTGATTTAGCGTTAAAGTCAAGAACGATTCGGTCGCCTAAGGTGAGGTGATCTTTAATTTTGTATTTATTTTTTAATACCAAAACTTGCGGTTGTTTGATACGTCCACCTTGTTCGAGTCCTAGAATCACTTCCTCCAAGATACTTTTTTCTGACCAGATAGATGAATTTAGATAGGAAAACTCTGACTTGTCTGCTGGAAAAAAAAATAATTCGGAAACTCCGCATGTAGCTGATAATTGGATCATCTTTTTTACTGTTTGTGGTCTTTGAATAGACGAGAACACTCTGATATTAGTGAGATTTGTAAGAGGATAATTCGTATTTTCCTCTTGATAGATTACTTTTACTTTTCTATTTTCATAATCAATGGATTGAATGATGGTTGTTCCAATGGATTGGTTTAATAATCCGGCTTTTAATTTATCTCCAATTTGGGATTTGAGTGTTTTTAGTATATGGTTGGATTTTCTATTGTCCAGACAAAATAAAGAATCTCCAATACGTTCTGTTTCTTCTAAAATGATTCTATTCATACAAACTAAATTTCTAAAGTTGGTTTTTCAGGATTGGACTCTGGAATAAATTTCTCTTCTGGTTCGATGTCTTTTTCAAATTCTTGGTTGTCTTTAGGTAAAATTTCTACTTGAACGTTTTCCTTGGAGTTAAAAATTTTCAGTAAATTTAAAAGCAAAATTAGAAATAAAAAAATAGGTATAAGGAATTTAATATCCTTTGCTGAATTTAGATAATTTTTGAATCTATTTAAAAATAAAAAATCGAAACGAGTATTTTTTGTGGGAGTAGTTAGATCAAATTTTCCGTTTAAAAATGTTCTTGGATCATCAGGATCCATTCGGAAAGATGTTTTACAGTTGGGGCAAGTGATAATTAAGATTCCCATGTCTAATGGGAATCTTAATTCCATACTACAATTTGGGCAAGAGCGAATGAATCTCACTTCGCCCTAGTAATTAATATACTAAAGAATTTTTCAGAACTTGATTACTTTCTTTATATCTCTTATTTGCACGGTTGTCATTTGAATCAAATACAGTCGTGAATAGTTTATCAAATTGAATCAGGTGTTTGATGTAATAGGTTTGTTTGAAAACGTTTTTAGTTGGGTGAGTTTTGGTATTTTCAACATCAGCTAATTTGTACAATCCGTAACCTTTACGATCTTTTTGTTCTGCTGGTGGAGCACCTTTTTCTTGTCTCATTGGAAGACCATCATGTTGATAAAAAATGGTAATTTTTTCATCATGTTTGTTTTCACCTGCTTTGCCATTTGGTGTATGTGGATCAGCATCAGTTACTTCAGAAATTTTAAGATCTGTTTCCTTAAAGTTATTTAAGATAATTTTGCTTTTGATTTTCTTTAGTTTTTTAGCTGGCTCTTTGATTGGATCTTCGCCCCAACCACCACCTTCATAAAACAGAATGATGTATTTGCTTCTTGCTCCAATATTTAAGTCAGATTTGCCTTCTTCTGATTTTTCAAAGTCAAAAACTTCAATTTTGATGCAAGTATTTGCAGCATCAGTTTGTTTGTTGTCAGGAGCTGGTTTACAATCATCACCTTCTTCGATACCTTTATAAAGAACTGTTTTGCCTGGTAGGGCTTCTACACGGGTTCTAAATAATTTTGTGTGTTTCATTAATCTCTCATTTAGATCAGTGATTTGTTGATCTAAGCCTTCCTCAGTTGCATCTACTTGGGGAGATTTTTGAGATTCAATATCAGGGTGTTTGCCCGCATCGCCGCCACCTTCCACTTTTGCTTGTGAGAAAAGGCTAGCACTCATTAAAAAAACTAGGATTGTAATCAATTTCATAAAGTCATTCTTCCTTAAATCTTTATTCGATTTCGTTTTGGATAATAGTAATTACGATAGGAAATATGTAAAGTATTATCCTTTCTAAATTATCGGTCTTTTCTAAACTTAATTTAATAATCTTAAAAATTTTCTAAGCACAGGGAGTAAAAATGTGCTGAGGGAAGTTTAACGAGTGTCGTCTAGGGGTTGCGTAAAAAGATATGCCACAGAGGCACCGAGTCACAGAGGTTAATAACATATTAGACGTTATCGCAAGATTATGTGGATATGCTAGACGTTTATATAATGTCCTAGAAAAAAAATCAATAGACTCTCCGTGTCTTTGTGCCGAACTCAATGTTGCTTTTAGGGCGCAACATAATGTGGCAAAATTCTTGTTTTTACACAGTCCCTAGACGACGGGATATGCCAGCTGGTTTTTTACTCTTGACAAAAAATAAGACACTGAGTAAAATATAGCCATGGATTCTGTTCTAGAAAAGCCGAATGTCAATAGAGTCTTTCTTTATGATATTGAGACCTATCATAGGTTAGGTGCGACTGGAATTTTACCTAGAAACACTGAACTCATTCATGGAGTCGTCGTAAACAAAATGACAATTTCCCCCAAGCACTCTAAAGTAGTAACGAAACTCGGACATATTTTAGCGAAAGCATTTTCAGAAGACTTCATTGTTCGCCAAGAAAAACCGATTACGATCGAAGACTCCGAGCCAGAACCAGATATTTCGGCTGTCGAAGGATCTTATGATGACTTTGGAGACAAACACCCAGAAACAGCAGCCTTTGTAGTGGAAGTTGCTGTTAGCTCCTTGGAAGACGACTTATACAAAGCCGATATCTATGCAACCGCAAATATTTCTACTTATTGGATCTTAGATTTGCAAAACAACAAAATTGAAGTTTTCCAAAAACCAGTGAACGGCAAATACACAATACGCAACACACATGGTCTAGAGGAAAAACTTAGTATTCCCCTGACTAATAAAAGCATAAGCCTCGCAGAGATTATCTAGTTACTATTTGTTCTTACGAATCACCTCGGCTGCTTCTTGGTAAATTTCAAAAGGTGGTGGAGTTGCATCTACACCTCTTTCTATAATTGCAGACGCCCATTTTCGCTCTACGAAATCACAAAAGTCTTTCATATTTCTACCGGAGTAACCTTCTAGTAGGCTCGAAATCGTAATGCGATGTTCTTCGTTTAAATGGAAGGCATAATTTTCTAAGATAGCAGCACGTTCTCGCATATCAGGGAGTGGAAAGTAAATCGATTTATCAAAACGAGAAAGAAGTGCTTTGTCTAAATCTTGTTTCCGATTGGTTGCGCCGAGCGTTAGTGTACGGGGTTTACCTTCAAAGCCGTCTAACTTGCGAAGTAGGACTGAGAGCAACTTACGAGTAGCCTCAACAATTCCTTCTTCTCTGCTTCCCGCAAGAGAATCTATCTCATCTAAAAAAATTAGCGCAGAAGGAAAAAGTGCCGCCGCATCGAACACGTAAGCGAGATTTTGCGAACTTTCTCCATAGTATTTACTTAGAATAGATTCAATTGGAACATAGACCATTGGAATTTTACAAAGGCATGCTACAACTTTTGCCATCGTTGTCTTACCAACTCCCGGGTCTCCTTCGAACAAAATCGCTCTTGGGCGGTTACGGGAAGGAAATTTTCGAGTAAGTTTAGAAACTTCATCAAATGTATTTGGACTTAGGATTGGCATTACGATTGATTCTAAGATTTCTTGTTTTACGTTATTGTAACCTGCGATATGGTCAAATGTCAGGATGTTACCGCTTAACGCTTCTTTGGCTGGATCAAATACAGTTACTCCTAATCGGGAAAGTAGCTCCTTTGGATTTGCATTTTTTTTAGAGTTAGAGCCTGTTATATACTTAAAAAGAGCAATGATTACAAAAATTTCATCCCTCTTAAAATCCCCTTTTTTTGAAATTTCTACTTTGTTTTGGTTGCTGTAAGCAATGAATCTAAATTTGATATTATCCAAAATAGATTTGCTGTCGAAAACGTTTTCATTTAAAGCTTGGAATATATAAAAGCCTGGTTCAAAAGTATGAACTCGAATGTTTTCAATATGATTTTTAATGATTTGCAGACATTCAACAATTTGTTCAGATGCGAGGGAGTTTGCTTGAAATTCTACCTTTACTTCATTTTTTTCAGGATAGATTTCTGGTAAAGAAATCTCGCCCGTCGAAACGGATTCCAGCGCGGAAAGTTCCTTTAAAATTGCCTCTTTTGCTGTAATAAAATCAATGACTGTAGATTTATTTTTATCATCCATAGTGTTTATTCTACCGTTATTAAAAATGTATTTATGTCGTCTTTTAATCTTTACTTGACAATAAAATTTTTTTAAGTTTTTTACTCTAAGAGGTATTTGCAATGGCTGATGGTTCCCTTTCGCAAGAAGATATAGACGCCCTATTGGGTGGTGGTAGTTTTGGTGGTGGTGACTCATCCTCGGGTGGGGATTCAAGTGACGATCCTTTTGCGGGCATGAATCTGGGTGGTGGAGATGGTCCTAGCTCTGACGCCATAGCTGCTGCTCTTGGTCCTGGTTTTTCTCCCCCTCCGCAAACAGCCAAACCTACCGCCGGAAAAATGGGCGGGTCAATGGCGTCTTCTAGTTCCAATTTGAATCTTTTGATGGATGTTACCATGTCTCTCACAGTAGAGCTTGGACGCACTAACATGTACATCAAAGATGTTCTACAACTATCAGAAGGGGCGGTAGTAGAGTTAGACAAAAATATTGGCGAAGAATTAGATCTACTAGCAAATGGAAAAATCATCGGACGTGGGAAAATTATTATTCTAGATGATTACTATGGTGTACAAGTTACCCATATTATTGATCCTATGGAACGTTTGGCGATGGGTTAATAGTTCATGAAACGTATATACTTTTTTTTAGTTTTAATAGTTTGTCTTGTTGCTTTCGGAAATTGTAATAAAAAGCCTTCTAAAGGTTATAAGTTTAATACACCTGTCGGGTATAAAGAAGTAGATACCAATACAGATGGGAAAATTGATACAAAAGGCTATTTTATGGATGATGAGGGCAATTATCGTTTGTTCTACAATGAGCTTGACCGAAACCTAGATGGTTTCACTGATATGATGCTTTGGGTTGGCTCTTCGAGTGCTCCCAAAAAAGAAGCAATTGTGAAAGATGTTGTAAAAGTCCACGAAGAAGAAGATGAAGACTATGATGGAAAAGTAGACGTCCTTAAATGGTATCTACCAAATGAATTCATCGCCTTGTCTCAACATGACAAAGACAAAGATGGATACTTTGAAGCAACCACCTATTATAATTTCAAAAAACTTCCTGTAAGAACAGAAGTAGATACAAATTTTGATGGTCGTGCAGATCGAATTATTTGGGAGAATAGAGCCGAGTTAGATACAGATTTTGATGGAATTCCCGATTCCTACATCGAAGCACCCACAAGACTCATCTTGGAAGACAGTATTGAACGCAAAGCTGGAATTAAACCCTTAGAAAAAGCAAAATCCTGGTTTTTAAATCCAACTCTCGCTCCAGTAGATTATCGGGCGATTATTGGGAGCGGTTACTTTTAGGTAATCGTTTTAGTATTTCTTCTGACGATTCCATTGGGTTATTTTGAATTTTGGCGATGGACTCTTGTAAAAGTCTACGAAGCCCCGGAATAGATTTCTTTATGAAACTTTTAGCATTGTTAGAGAAGAAAATTTGATACATCTAGTTAAAAACTTCATCATAGGAATAAAGCTTTCCTACTCCCGATGTTTTTAGCTTTTCTATACTAACGAGATCAGCCTTATAGGTTTTTTCTAAAGCTTCGATATAATTAATCATAAGATTGGCAAGCTCCAAAGAAGCAGTAATCAATTCCTTTTCTTTTGGTTTTGTCTTAATGCTCTCTAAGATTTTTTTAATTTTACGTATAGATTCAAGTCTAGTTATTGCAATTTCATACTCCGCTTGAACTTCACTAATAGGAAAATATTGCAATTGAGAGAAGTCTTTTTTTAGCTGAGATATGTCGGATTTGATTTTAAAAAGCAAAGTCTTTAAAAGGATGTAATTTGCAATTTTATCTTTGATACTAGAATAATGTTTTCCAAAGGGGAAAGACTCAACTAAACCGAACTCATTGGAATAATCTAAAATATTTGCTTCCATTGCTATAACCTTATAGATTAGACTAAAAAGTCAATTCTATAAAATTAGGAAAGTTTTTCGAATTAAACCCGCAGTTCTGGGTTGGAATTCAAAATGATTATGATATTAGAGGGGAAATGCACAAACTCAATAAACAATTAGTTACAATGAAAACTTTTCGTGATTTTTATGTTGAACCTTCGATGGCTTAGTTACCCTTCTACTTTTTTCTAATCCCAAAAATCAGGGACTATGTAAAATCAAAGAAAATATCTCTCACAGAGAACACGGAGTTCACAGAGAGTATTGATTTTATTAGCTCTTTTCTCTGTGACTCAGTGCCTCTGTGGCAACAATCACATACCCTTACTTTCTTGCAATCTTTGAATCCTATCTGCCTGCACTAATTCATTTAACAAATCATCCATATCGCCATTGAGAATGGCAGATAGATTGTGGCTTGTGAAGTTGATTCGATGGTCTGTGAGTCTTTCTTGCGGATAATTGTAAGTACGGATTCGCTCAGAGCGGTCGCCTGATCCAATCATTTGTTTTTTGAGAGCGTCGGAGCTTGCTTTTGCTTCTTCGTCTCGTTTTTCTAAAATACGGGCGCGCAAAATTCGCATTGCTTTGTCTTTGTTTTTTAATTGGGATTTTTCATCCTGACAACTTACAACTAAGCCTGTTGGAATATGCGTTATGCGAACGGCTGAGTCAGTTGTATTGACAGATTGTCCGCCGGGTCCTGAGGAGCGAAATACATCTACGCGAATTTCATTTTCCTGAATCCTAATCTCTGTTTCTTCTGCTTCGGGTAGAACTGCAACAGTTACTGCACTTGTGTGAATTCGCCCACCTGCTTCTGTAGTAGGAATACGTTGTACTCTATGCGCTCCAGGTTCAAACTTGAATAAATCATAAGCTCTTTCGTCTTCAATAGAGAATACAATTTCTTTATAACCACCCAAGCCCGTTTGTGCCATGTCGATGATGTCGTACTTCATACGTTTTTTTTCGGCATACTTAGTATACATGCGAAATAAGTCGGCAACGAATAACGCCGCTTCTTCTCCACCGGTTCCAGCGCGAATCTCAATTAAAACATTTTTACCAGAGTTAGGATCAGGAGGAAGTAACATCACTTCTAACTCTTCTGTGAGTGTGGTTAACAAGGTATTAGACTCTTCTAACTCTGATTTTAACATAGCAATCATTTCGCTGTCTGATTCATTTTCGATGAGAGCTTTTGCATCTTCTAGATTTTTTTCGGTTTTAAAGTATTCTTCAATTTTTGTATAAATAGGAGTGAGTCTAGCTCTCTCTTTAGATAATTCTTTTAATTTTTGAGAGTTTAAATTTGGACCTGATAGTTCTTCGTCTATCTTCAGGAATTTTTGCTGAATTTTTAATAATCTGTCTTTCATGGTGCGGGTGACTTACATGATTTTAGAAAGACCTTGTAAGAAAAGCTAAAAATTTCTGCCACGGAGGCACGGAGTCACAGAGAAAGAGTTTAGAGAGGAAATTTTGAAAATTAAAGTCTATTAATAAATATTGTGCAAGCCACATCTCTCCTTACTATGAAGTATAATAATTGACACAAGACAAACTGAAAACCTCCGTGTCTTTGTGCCTCTGTGGCAAATAAATTTTCTATTGCCAAATAGCCGTAATCTAATTTTAACATATTTTATGGCAACGGATAGTTTTACCGAGCGAGTTTTTGATCTGATTACTGGAATTGAAGCTTATCATAGTCCTTATGCAGAGACAGTGGGGGATCCGCTAGAAATTGCAGAGGAGTTAACAAAGTCAGCCGCCCTCAAAACAGCCGGAATTAGTGCTGGTCTTTCTTTACCAACTGGACTTTTTAGTATCTTTACAATATTACCCGAACTTTTTATGGTCTATCGCATTCAGGGGCATTTGATTAAAGACATAGCATCTCTCTATGGGAAAGAGGCACTTGTTACAAAAGAGCTTTTGATATATTGTATGTTCAAACAAACAAGTCTTCACTTAGTAGAAAGACTTTTAGAGGATGTGGGGACAAAGATTATTATCCGCCCGACAACGATTCGTTTTGTAGAATCTATTCTCCAAAAAATTGGACTTAATCTTTCTAAAAAACTAATTCGTTCCCAATTATTAAAATGGCTTCCTCTTTTGGGTGCGGCTTTGACTGGTGGGCTTACCTATTTAGATACAAAGTATGTTTCAGCGACTGCGGTTGGAATTTTTGGAAAAGATATACTTGTAGAATCTGGAGAAATTAACCAAGCAGAATGAAGAAGTTTTTGATTCTCACTTTAATATTATTTTTGATCATTTCCTGCGAAGATAAAAATGAAGCAATTGTAAAAGACATTGATACTCTAATTGAAGATGAAAAATTTTCTTTAGCTCATGACAAAATTCGAGTTAAGTTAGAAGCAAAACGTGCGTCAGACGAAATACTTTCCAACAAAAGACCACAAAATCCTAGAATGTTAGAAGTTTCCAATGATAGAAATCGAGTTGTTTGGACAGACGATAAACAAATTACGTTTAGAGATCTTGCCAATCCTCTTATTAAAAGTTTAACTTTTCCAGAAATACCTGAGATGGTGAGTGTTTCTTCTGAAGCTGAATACGCAATTGTTCTATTTAAACTTCCAAATGGAGTAGGTTGTAGAATGGTAAATGTATCTTTGATTGAACCAAAACCATCCTATTTATCGGACACGTATGTATCTTGTAAAAATAGATCGGCTGTGTCGTCTGACGGTTCGAGTATTTATTATTTTATAAATGAAAATTTATATGAGGAAACTTTAAAAGATCCGAAAAAGCCAAAATTACTTGTAACCAAAGAGCGGTTTGAGTCGATTTACCCCAATATCAAAAATAGAACTCATATTTTTTCTATTGCGAAAACATTTCTTATTTTTTTCGGGAATGCAGGTGTTTACAATCTTTATTGGTTTAATCCAAAAGACAACAGCATAACAAAATTAGCCTCAGAAATTATTACACCAAAATTATATTATGGAAATGGAAAAAATGCGTTTGTACTTTCAGGAGTTGTAGGCTCGCTTGTTCTACGTGAAATTAAATATACTTCGTATGGTGAACCAAATATATCAAAAGGATTTTCCATTTCCTATAATGAAATAAATCCATTTCCTACAACCAAAGCAAATGAGTTTATATCTGGAAAATCTGGAAGTATTTACAAATGGGGAACTACAATTAAAAAAAGAGTTTATCCAATTATTGCTGAACGATTTTGGGTTGTCGCAAGGGATTACATTATTTATGAAAATAACAACAAGGAACTAATTTTAACTAGTACAGAGTTTTCTCCCGAAGATTGGAAATTATTGGATTTATATAAACAAGTTAAACAAAAAAGTAAGTAATTTTGAGTTATGAATTTTGAATTTTGAATGGATTCGTATCACCTTCTTGGATTGACTTACCTTTCTGATTGCTTAGTCTTGCATCGAAAAGAGACTTAATGCAAGGGGAAAGGTAGTTGGATGCAACGTGAAAGCAACTTGACAGAATCCAAATACCTTTTCAATGTCAGCCAATGAAACCTTTTCGCCTATCGTTTTCCTTTCTCCTTTTACTTCTGGCTCTCTCGTCTTATGGTGATGACAATATCAACTTAGAGAAGACAGGTTTGAAACCTGTCTCTACGACTGCGGCGTTGACAAAAACTCGTATCGCTTTTCTCGTTGGGATTAACAGTTATAAGGCGACGACTTCGCTCAAATACGCTGTCGGTGATAGCAATGCGATAGAGGATTTGCTTCTCAAAACGGGTAAGTGACAAGCTGATTAAGTTAAACGATAGTGGAAAGATTACCACGATTTTAAATCCAGTGACTCAAGTCTATAGCAGCCAGAGACAAAAAATGGCTCCGACAAAAGCAAATATCGAGGCGACTTACCAAGAAGTTCTAGCGGATAATCCTGATACTCTGCTCTTTTATTACTCCGGTCATGGATTTATTGAAGGCGAAGGGGGAGAAAACTTTATCGCTCCGAAAGACGTAGATGTGAAATTTGAAAAGAAAAAAGTTGGTCAAGTTGAAAAGGAAGTTCCAATTCCTCTAAATGGGATTTCACTGAAAGTAATGGGAATTCAAGCGGCTAAGGTCAAACGAGTTGTTTTTTTGATTGATGCTTGTCGTAGTCCTTTGCCAGAAGCAGAAGAAGCTAGTCTCTCAAAAGATGAGGGTAAGAAGAATTTAACCATAGCTCGGCTGTCGGAGAACGAAAGTGATGGGGGGAAGAGCACGAAGGACGCGGAGGAAGATAAATCGAAAGATGGAGATGTTAACTCCAAAGAAATACAATTAAGACAAAATCTTTTATCTGTCAAAACAGACAAACTACCCAAGCGAGTTTTAGAAGCGGAAGGTATAACGATGTTAATCGGTGCCGCGCCTGAGGTGAGTAGCTTGGAAGATGAAGATTTTAAAAGTGGAATCTTTACTCATTTTCTAAAGAAAGCATTTAACGGGGGAGTTCAAGAAGAAAATCAGGAAGAATACATCACCGAAGAAACTCTTTCTCGTTATATCGAAGACAGGTTCAAACACTACTACGAACTTCGTAAGAAAGAATCAGAATTAGCCGCAGAACCTAAGCTATACAACTTGACATTTGATCGCGGGAAAAAAGGAGAAATTCTTATTACCTACCATCGACCCATCGAAGGACACGAAAGAATCGACAAACCTGTTTACTTTGACGAATCTAGAGATCGTGAGGTAAATGGCAAACTAGTCTACAACGAAAAAGGAAAACGAGAAGAGTTACGTTTTTTTGCTAAAGACAAACAACGTGACCAGTTTTATCCCGATAGTCTAGGTGGTGTGCATAAGATGAAGTATGCGTTCGAAAACGACCCCAAAGGCGAACTCAAAAAATTCGAAGCTAAACAATTCAACCTAGAAAATGTGGAAGTCTTTCAATTCGGAACAAAGCTCCTCCCTGACAAAGGCTGGGAATATAAAGGAATATACAATGATGCGAACGTAAACGTAGAGACAGGTTTGAAACCTGTCTCTACATCGGCGGGCTCAACAACCAAAATAAGATATGAGCGACAAATCTTTGACTTTAACGGAAACAATATCTTGCAGGAATACTTTGACAACAAAGGACAACTCCTCGAAATAGACGGCGTTGCAACCGTCGTTCGAGCCTGGGATTTCAATGGCGAAAAGACACTCGAAGAGACTTATGACAAAGACAAAAAGCTTGTCGCCAAAGACGGATTTGCCCGTTATACGGCTTCGTATAAATCCAAGGGAAATCCGATTTCGGAAACATGGCATGGGAAGGATGGCGAGTATGCGAACAATAAGTCCGGCTATGCTAGAATTCTTTCTGTCTATGACGAACAAGGAAGACTCACGAAAAAACTTTTCTAAGATAAAGAAGGAAACCTCGCTGGAGACAAATGGGGAGTAGCCACTTATACGTATTCCTACAATCCAGCCTGTCTCAAATTCTACGAAGACCAACTCTTCGAAAAAGACGAATTCGGAGATGAAGATCCTGACCAAGAAAAGTCCCGCGTTGAGTGGAAACTAGGAAAATACAAACTTTGTTTGGCAGTGGAAATTCATACAGACAAAGAAGGCAAACCCGCAGGCGATGAAAAAAAGATTTATAAAAAACTGAGAACTTTCAATGAGAAAGGATACTTAGTCTCTCAGGAAAATTTCCGACCAGATAACAACCGCCGACACCTAGAAAACGCAGTGGCTAAGGTGGTGTATTCTCACGATGAGAATGGGAATATCATCTCGCGTAAAAACTTTGGCGAAGATGAAGAGGCATCTACAAAAGTCTCCGATGGAAATGGAGTGCATGAATATCGTTATACCTACCAAGAATACTTCACTTATGACGGCAAACCAATATTAAACGAATGCATGTATCATCGTAAGGAAAAAGGAATTTTACCAGAACCATACGACTGTGCTTTGAAGATAGAGCATTTTGGAATCAATGGAAAGCCAATTGAAGACAAACAAGGTGTCTATCGAACGAATCTTTATTATACGGGTTCGTATCAGGTGGAAGCGGATAGACAGTATTATACGTTGAATGAAAAATTCATAGCAAGTGAGAGAGAAGTATATTATACTAACAATCCATTTGGAAACCAGACTCTAGATGCAAAATACGAAACAAAAGAAGGAAAGGAAGTTCTTGTTTTTAAATACGAATATAAATACGACGAGAAAAATAACCCGACTCTAGATGCATACTACGAAACAAAAGAAGGAAAGGAAGTTCTTGTTAGTAAAACTGAATCTAAATACGACGAGAAAAATAACAAGACTCTAGATGCATACTACGAAACAGAAGAAGGAAAGGAAGTTCTTGTTAGTAAAACTGAATCTAAATACGACGAGAAAAATAACCAGACATTTTTTGCGAAAACTATAGGAGAAGACGAAGTTTTAGAAGAAAAAACTACCGTAGACTATCGACTCGAATCCTACTCTGCTGCGGTTACTCAGTATGAGCCAGAGATCAAACAAATCCAAGTGAAATTAAATCAAACAAAAGACGAATCCGAAAAAAAATCTCTCAACCAAAAACTAGAAGACCTAAAAAAAGAATTCGAATCCAAAAAGAAAAAATACACTCTCACCGAAGAAAAGTTTGGTAAAAACGAAAAGCTTGAGTCTGCTTCTTACAAGCTACTCTTCTTTAACCCCCGCGGTCCTGCCGAGAAGCGGCTAATGCGTGTTGACCTCGATAGGTTCTATCGTCCCGTGAAGGTTGGGTTTGAGGAGGAGTGAGCGTATCTGCCTTAAGGTGAGGCTTAAGCCTCACCTTAAGGCAACGTGACTATGCCCTGTAGGGGATTAAGGGATGACAAAGGAAGAATTTCTTCCTAGGCTGCTTTTTCGAGTAACTCTCTGTAAACTGTGCAAGAGGTATAGGATTCCGAAAGGCAACAAGTTTGCAGGCGTTCCATGTCTTCTGGAAAAATAATTTTTTTGGAGCTAGGGCAGGGTTTCATACTTTTGGAATAATAGGGGCAGGCGATATGGAATTCTTTCTTGTTTGTTTCAGTCATGGTTAGAGTAAATTATTCTTTTAGAAATTGTCAAGTAAAACTAAAACCAAACATTTAGAATAACGGGACTTTTATTATCCAAACCTTCAGTGGCAATATAGCGAATAAAACCAGCACTTTCCCCTTCCAGATTGATATCAAAGAATTTTCCGAGTAAAAATACTTGTACTATGACTCTGGTGGAAGGATTAGTTTTCATTTTTTCGAAGATGCTGTATTTTCTCCAGAGTTCAGCTTGTGTGAGACTGGAATCTAAATTTTCTTTTTTGCTATAAATATCATCATCGTTCCAATCAATTTCGTCTTTTTCAATTAGGATGGAAGGAGAAATTAGAACTTCTTTGTTTTTGACTTTCTCATCGTAGATTGAATTGTAAAGAGAGTCGTTCGATAGTAACACACCAATATTTTTAAACTCTAAAAAAGCATTTTCAGATTGTAAGGAATTTGCTATTTGTTTTTCGGTTTTTGCGAGATTTTGTTTCACTAAAAATTTAGAATAAAGTTTGCCTTCTGGTAGAAATATAAAACTCGCATTAAAGAATTTTCCATTTTTTATCACTAATAAATTTGTATTTGGATCTATTTCTGGTTCTGGTAAAAGAATAGAGCCTGCAATGATGGTGACTCGATAAAAACTCGCAAGTTTACGAAATGCATTTTCGTACACAGACTTCATTTCTTTTGCTTTCATTTTTAAAATAGTTCCGCTATTATTTTCGGAAAAAGCATTTTTGCCGGTTACCTTCAAGTAGCCGATCAAATTACCGATTGCAATTTGATTTAGTGCAGACGAAAGAGTGTTAGCCGCATATAGATCTTTTTTTTCTCCAAGTAGAAATAGAGGAGTTCCAATATGTTCTGGAAATAAAATAATTGTTCCTTCTTTTATGAATCCTTTTCTCTTTGCTTCTTTTAGATAAGAGTCTAATTTTTCATAAAATCTTTCTTGGGTTGAATAATCTAATACATTCATGTATGCCTGAACTGCAACTATGTTTCCGGCGTTATGGTCATAACCAATACTTCTGGTAATTGTGGCTGGAATTGTAGCGGATACTTTTGAGTATTCGTCATCACTAACAATTCTATCACCCTCCGACCATGCGTAATAAAAAGAACAAACTACAAATACAAAAAAAATAATAGTACGAACAAAATAATTCATATTAATTCCTTTTTAAATAAATATTCATTGCATCTAACATATACTCGGAAAATAATTCTTCTGGTTTATAAGTCTTAACATCTACCCATTTAAAAAAATCATGTTCCTCCGAAATCGAAATTTCGCCAGATTGATAAACTCCGTCATATCCAATAATCACACAGGGATGATTTCCGTCGTTGACAAGATGTTTATGAACTAGAATCGGATTTGGATTAATTTTTACTTTAAAATCACCTCCGAGTTCTTCTTCTAGTTCTCGATTCAATGAATCCATCCAGTCCAAAAAAAATTCATCTTGGTTCATTCTGCCACCAGGAAGATCACCCGCACCAGATTTTTTGTCTTTCATTATAAGTAATAGATTTCCATTTCGAATAAATACTTTCTGGGTAATTTGAAATAATCCGTGTTTAGAATTCATAGTTTAGCTCCCCATTCATCAATTTGGTGGTCAACAGCGTATAATCCTGGCTCTGGAAGTTCTCCAGATTTATAT
Source organism: Leptospiraceae bacterium UBA2033 (assembly GCA_002333425.1). Taxonomy (GTDB): domain Bacteria; phylum Spirochaetota; class Leptospiria; order Leptospirales; family Leptospiraceae; genus UBA2033. The sequence continues at coordinate 8,686 of DDBL01000192.1, read as the reverse complement.
TGGTTTAAAAGACCAAGGCTAACACTTGTTAGCTGTGAAATAATTAAATCCATAGTTTCAGTAGGAACTCCATAAAATAAAAAGTTAATCGGACTCAAATCACCGAGTAAATATAAGGTTTTTTCTATTTCTAATCCGTTTGAGTTAAAATAAAGTAAAACCTTCGTACCTTGAATTGTATTCGTCTGTGGATCTAAAATTTTATCGTAAAAAATTCGCACAGGAACACCAGCGATTTGCGGCGAATCCATAGTATACACTTCATATAAAAATTCGGACAGCTCGGAAAACTCAACAGTTTTGGTTGAACCAGAGGCAAAGATAAGCCTAGATTTATTTCCTTTTAAAATTAGTTTCTCTAAAAATTCTCTTTTTAAAATTGAAGCACCAATTACACCAATGAATAATTCTAAAGACAGAAAAATATCTTCTGGTATTTCGGATAACGCACGGTATGTGTCGTTTGTGATTTTTTCATAACGAATATCAACTTTGATTAATTCTTTATTTCTATCATGAAGTCTGCCTTCTTGCAAATACTTAGAAAGAAAACTTCCGATATTTCCCATAGCTCCGAGTACAATTGTTTTCTTGGAAGAGAGCACCATTCCTTGTCCATGTAGAATAGATTCAATCGCACTTAAAATCGAATGAGCTACTTCTTTGGATTCTTCTACTACTTTATTTTTAGAAATTGCAATCGAGTAGGCTACATGAGTAAGGTTGCCATGATTTTTGATTACTGCGGCTAATCTATCATAGCCGTTTCGAGTATGTTCTACACTTCCAACTAAGTTCGCCTGTAGTAAATCTTTAAACGACTTACTATTTGGGATATTCTGTGTTATCCCGTAAAGTAAGTAAACTTCTTCGGTCGATTTTCCGGTTAACGCGTATTCATTTAAAAGAGGAGCTAGATACCCACCGTCTTCAATGACTAAAACTTTTTTATCATCCTGAATTGATTTAGAGAGAAATAGTAAGAAAAAATAACAGGCTAAGTATTTCATCGCATCCAAAAAACTAAGTCGTTTCTCGGCTAAGTAGGAATGTAAATGAGTATGACTCGAAATATCCGTATAATATTTGGCTGGTGTGAAATACTCTCGGTTATTCTCATTGATATGCCGCATTAGTCCTGCCATAAAAAAGTTTTTATCTGGCACATCTAAAAGCACATCTAAATAAGCAGAGGGAATCACGCCTGCGTATTTAACAAACATTACATCGAGTGCATCTACATTCAGTCGTCTAAATGCTTCGATTAAAGCAATGATTTCCGAGGTAATATGATGAATTAGAAAAATGCGAGTGTTCGCATAATCTAGGTTATGCCCGACTGAATTTCCAATTTTTTCCAAAGCTGGCATTCTTTTTAAATAATAATCAAGGGTAAAACTTTTTTTATCTTGTCCTAAGCTAAAATTTAAAACTCGTGTGAGACGTGTGAGATATAGATTTACAAAAATAATTCCAAGTTCTAAACGGATGGTTTCGCCGTCTTGTAAAAGTCTACATACTGCTTCATCCTCTAGACTTAGAAATATTTTTTTAAAAAGTGTAACTTGGTCTTCTTTGGTTAAATCCTGCACCATCTCCGAAAAATTTCGATTCCAATAAAAATTAATCTGGTCGACTTTTTCCAAATGAGTTTTGTGGAGTTGTTCAAAAAGTGTACTGTAAGGAGCATTATCCTCCGAATAAGAAAGAAGTCCTTTGTTACTCGCAGTTAGAATTTTATCACTAATCGATTCAGAAAGTTTTGTAGTCCCTGCAATGTAAACTCGTAAATCTAAATCGTCTACAATCATACTCCCATCGGGCAAAACAGGAATTATCCGATCTTCATTTTCAATCGTAAGTCTTAGAAAAAATTTTCCGGTATAACGAGAATTTTCTACTCTTTCAAGGATAAATCGAAAGTCTTTTTTATTTCCAGTTGAAAGTAAAAAAGGAAATACAAGTGGACAAGACTCCACAGCTCTTGGGTCTTCTCCGTAAAATTCGGGATGAATTCGTTTTGCCCACTTGGGTCTTTGGAATGTCCCAAAAATGGTTCTAAATTGGTAATGAAATTCATCTTTATTAAATAAAACATCATCCAACACTCCAGACCGCGCATACACTTGAATAGCCACAATTTGCATCTCCAAAAGTTCTGGATTGATATTTGGATTGATTTTGTATAAAAAAGAAACATCCCCCATCTGCGTTTCCATATGATCTAAAATCTGATCTGCTAAAATTTTAGCGAGTACCGAAAGTCCTGTAAAGAGTCTTAGTTCTTCTAGATGAATTTCCCAATCTTTATTTGTTTGTAAAAGAGGAAATCCTAATGATGTTTCAATTGTTTTCATGTATGTTCTACTACTACTTTTATTGCACTCGAATCTTTTGCTGTGGTAAATGCTTCGTTCATTTTTTCAGCAGGAAAAACATGGCTAATCATATTTGTCGCAAGGCTATCGGCTAACGTTTTATTTTCTTCTAGCAACTTAATTGCCAGATGAAAATCTCCACAGCGCGAAGTGCGAATACTTCCACCAGCATTGATAAATTCTAACATCGGATTACCAAAACTATCCCCTTTGAATAAAATTGCACCTCGAGGACGAATAAGAGAATTTTCATGACTAGAATTTGGACGAATGAATAAATCAATTTCTTCAAGCGAAGTTGCAATTCCTAAATCAAAACGAGGAAGTCGATTTGCAAATTCTTCTGATTCTAAGATTTTTTCTGCGGAGATAATATCTGTTTGATAGAGTTTTAAATTTTTGTTTTCAAATGAAATTTCTTTTGTGGAAAAAATTCTTTCGTTTGGATGGGTTTGTTTTTCCCATTTAAAGTTTAGATTTTTTTCGTTAAACGGCAAAATCGAAAGTTCATCTACTACAAGTTCGGTTAACTTAGAGAAACCGCACATCACTTGTCCGTTGGTGGTTTTTAAATGCACTTCCCGTTTGGCAAATTCCAAAGCGGATTTAAACCCAGCCTCTGTGCTAGTTGTATCATATACAATATCGAAGGTTTTATGTAAGGACTTTGGATCAACCTTAGTAAGATTAATGCCGTTATCCGCTCCAAGCTTTCCGGCAAGTACCAAAAGTTCCTCGTGTCTTGCAAGTGCCGTGATTTGAAAATCAATCTTATAACTTTCCTTGTACGCTTTTAGAGCAGCAATTAAAAGGCTTCCTAGTCTTCTTGGTCCAAGAACTGCAACCGAGTCGCCACTCTTTGGGGGAGATGCGATTACTGCTTGTAAGCCCGCAGCAAATGGTTCAATCATGACAGCAGTTCTATCCGATATTTTTTCGTAAGGAACAATCGCATTTTGTGGTGCTAGTATAAATGGTCCAAATCCACCGGGGAGTCTATCAATTCCTAGCACAAGTCTTGTCGGACTATGAGTCGGAATTCCTGAATCACAAAATGCATCTTGCACCAAATCCCCCCTAGCTGCGGGAGTGTCGTTGATCTCTACCACATAGTGTTGTTTGCCGTCTAACGTCTCTGCGACTAGTTCATGACCTGTAATCTGAGGAAGCGGAAAAGGCAAAAATCTTCTTGCAATGTCAGTCGAACATACTCCACAAAGTTTAGTCTTTAACAGCTCGTAGCCGCTCCCTAGTTTTAAGTAATCTGATCCATTTCGTTTGATTTCCCAGCCGGAATTTTTATCTCCACTGTATTCGTATTCAGAGTTTACAAACTTGTCATCTGCTGTATATTCTAGCGCATTAAATTTTATATTCATGATTTTTCACCTATTTTCAATTAGATACAAAAGTATAACCGTCAAAACAAAAAAAGTAAAATTAAAAATAAATCCATTTTTGATCTTAGCTTGGTCTTCTGGACTTAGTAGATAAGCCGTAATAAACACAGAAAAAAAACCAGCCAAATGCGCCCAGTGAGCAACTAAATCAGAAGAAAAAGCTTGCATAATATCAGTATACACCATAATCCAAGCAACTAAAAAAACAGGAAATGGAAAGTTATAACCAGCAATTCTATAACTCATAGGAGAAAGTAATGCAGCGATAGCCGCAAGACCTGCAATAGCACCACTTGCTCCCACAGTTGGAATTCTTTTATCCCCAAGCATAAATCCTCGAATCATCGAATCCGCCATCATAGAAATAATCCCCGCAAGAAGATAGAATAACAACCATTTGCCTTTCCCAACTTTTGCTTCGACTGCTCTTCCTAAAACAAAAAGAAATGCGATATTGGAAAGTAAGTGTCCTACAGAGGCATGAAACATGGAAGACAACATCCAATTCACCAAATTAAACTTACCAGGATAAGAATAGAAATACAACTTAATTGTCGAAGCTGGAAGAGTTGTAATTACCAAAAAATAAAACACCGGCAAAAACATAGTTACCGCAGCAGTAAGGGGAAATTCCCAAAATATTTTCCAAAGAAGCAAGATGTGATCCTAAAATGCTTTTGTGCGTTTTTTTAAAGCAGCTAAATGAGAGTTTTCGTGCATTCCCATGACCCAGATAAAATCAAAAAGATGTAAATCACCAAAGTAAGGATGTTCCATTTTGTATTTCATCAAATTCTCTTTTGTGTTTTTCAAAATTGTCTCTTCTAATTTTGCTTCCGATTTATTTAAAAGTGGAAGTAGTTCTTCGAAACTGTATTTACTTAGAGGTGCAACTGCTGGTGGATGTTTTACGCCGGTTGGTTTCATTAGAGTCACTTTGATCATTCGGTAATTTGGCTCTGTTGTGTAACCTGTAAACAAAGCATTTCCACGCCCAGAAAGAATTACTGGAATCGCGCGGGCGATATTCCACTGCGTGAGATATAGATGCTCTCCCACCTCCGAAATCGACCACCTGCCTTCTTCTGGACTTTTAGTAAACTCAGTAGCGGGTGTTTTCTTTAGACATTCAATCACTTCTTTTCTAAAATGCTTCCACATCGAAAAAACCTCGACTGGTGTATCGCATTCAGTGGGTAGTTTAAAATCCATACATTCTCCTTAGTCAAAACTCAGAATTTTCTGCCACAGAGGCACGGAGGCACTGAGTTTTCTCTTTCATTTTTTAAATTTATAAGCAAGCAAGTTTTTTAAGAAAAATTTCTTCTTTTGAATTTGTTCAGGGCAATCTAGGTTCATAAATCTATCACCAAACCTCTGTGTCTCAGTGCCTCTGTGGCAATGCTTTTTACACAGTACCGTGTGACAAACTCAATATGTATAATCGTTATTTTATCCTAGCTTAACTTTGTCACTTTTTCTTTTCTAAGTGAGAATAAAAAGATTTTCATAATGAGATTAGTTTAATCCAGTGGAAACAAAAGCATGAACACACAAATCCAAGAAATACTAAATGCCCTAGCAAAAGTAACAGAAAAGACTGCCTGCAAAACTTTTTCCCAATTTGGCAAAATGAACAAACACGAGGCAGATAAATTAGCTGTGGAAGAAATGAGAGCCGAACTCGCAAAGCTTCCCTTTCGTTCTCGTGTAATCATTGGCGAAGGCGAAAAAGACGATGCCCCGATGCTCTATGAAGATGAAATTTTAGGTGGAGATGGATTTGAAATTGATATTGCAGTAGATCCACTCGAATGCACTACAAACTTTGCCAAAGGTCTTCCGAATTCTCTTAGTGTAATCGCATTTACAGAGAAAGATGGTCTACATCGTGTTCCTGGAACTTACATGGAACAATGGATTGCTTCCCCGCAAATGAAGCAGCCATTTACTCCGGAAGAAGCTGTGGAAAAAAATCTAGAGAAATTAGCAGAGTCTTTACAAAAAAAAGTCTCTGAACTTTTAATTGTAGTGCAAGATAGACCAAGGCACAAGGAGCTAATCGAAAGAATCCGCAAGATGGGTGCAGGTATATCCTTAATCGACTCAGGCTCTCTTACGTGCATACTCGACATTTGCCTCGAGAAAGGAAACTACGATGCGTTAATCGGAACCTACGGAGCACCCGAAGGACTAATTGGTGCAGTGGTTGCAAAAGCGACTGGCTCGGAGTTCAAAGGAATTATAAGGGCACACGAAGAAAAACATCGAGAAAAATGGATTACCTCGGGCAGAGGGGAAGAAGAAATTTTAGACAAGGAAGACTTGGTTCCTGGAAAAATTTTCGGATTTGTGGCAACTGGAATTTCAGGAAACTCCGTGTTAAACGGACTTCATAAGAAAAAACAAACCATTTCAGGAGAAACTCTCCTTTTATCTAAAGAAATTTATACAATAAAGAAATTTGAAGAGGATTTAAAATGAGCGAACATCATGTATTATTTGAAAATGGATACCTTTTTGGAAACCTACTCCTAGAAACGATTCCCAGACCTACGGGTACGCTCGGAGAAATCCTACGATACCTTTCTACTCTTTGCCATTTTATGGGAGGAGCAAATTTTTTTGTGTTTTTACTTCCCTTTATTTATTTTTGTTATAGTAAGAATTTAGGAGTGAAGCTAGGCATAGCGTTATTATCCACTGCGTTTTTTAATGGATTAGCAAAATACCTTTTTGAAAGTGTGAGACCGTTTGATTTATCCGATGCAATTTTAGCCGTCCAGAGTGACTTAATTAAGGAAGAATCGTTTGGATTTCCTTCAGGGCACTCGCATGTTTCGATTTTGGTTTGGGGATTATTGTTTTTAGAATTTAAAAATAAATTTTTCCGTGCATTTGCTGTATTTATCATCGTATTTACTCCTTTTAGTCGCATGTATGCAGGAGTTCATTATCCTGGAGATGTGCTTGGAGGATTTACTATGGGGTTAATAAGTCTTATCCTCATAGAATATTTATTTTATAAAGTTCCAAATTTTCCATACATCGAATTACAAGAAGAGTCCAAAGGAAAAATTCTTCGTTCTTTTTCTCTAGTAATTGTTGCCATTACTCTCAGTAGCACTTTACTTGCAAAGGGTACAACTCACCAACAGATTTCTTCTTTAGAACAAGTATTGATTGGAACAGGCTCGATTGCGGGATTTTTTGTAGGGCTTTTGTATCTTACCATTCTATTTCCAAAAGTCTATGAATGGGAAACTGTAACGAGCGCAAAAGACTTATTAACTCGTGCAGGATTTTTAATTCCCGGACTTTTGCTATTTTATGTAGGTCTTGGAATGCTCGGAAAAGCCTACCATATCGAAGATAGCCTATTTCGTTATTTCCGGTATTTTATCACGAACCTTTACATCGTGTTAATCGCCCCGCTCGGTTGGTATCACTTCACGCAAAAAAAGATTTCCACCGATGAACACCGAGGGCACCGATAACGTACCATCGGTGTTAATCGGTGTTCATCGGTGGTTAAAAATGAATCTAATTCATAAAGTAAAAAGCCTGCTTGGTAGTTTTTTAAAGTCGGGGTTTTTAAAATCTTCGCTCTATGTGAGTGTATCGAAGGTTTTTTCTTCTCTGTGTAATTTACTTTTTATGATTTTTGCGGTGAATATTTTAAACAAATCGGAGAACGGAGTATTTCAATACTACTTGGGATTTTTGCCTGTAATCCTCGCAGTGGCAGAATTTGGTTTGCCGTCGGCGATAGTAAAATTNNTAATCGGATTTAGTTTTGGAGCTTATTTTTTTTACAAAGAAGATCCACTTGTGATTTTTATTTTGGTAATTGGAGGGGTTACTGTTTCTTTCGTGTCTTATTTTGAAAGTATCTTTGTTTCCTTTCAAGCTTATAAAGCCCTTGCCTTCTGGAATCCACTTGCGAATTTAATAAGGCTAATTCTATTATACCTTACCAATCATTTTTCTAAATTACCACTGACCTATTTAGATATACTTTCTATTTTTAGCCTAAGTCCAATTTTTATTCTAATATTATTCTTTTTTATATTCAATCGAAAGCAAATCTATTGGGGAGCAAAAGTTAAAGAAATCGGTCACGCAACAAAAGAACTTTCTTTGTTTAACACTTGGGCGTTTGTTGCTTCTATCTTTGCGATTATCTCTGATCGATTAGAAATTTTTCTAATTAATAAATACCATTCTTCGGAGGACGTAGCCGTTTACGGAACAGCTCTTCAACTTTTCAGTGGGTTTGTAATTATACTTTCTACTTTAAATTCTTTGGTCTATCCAAGATTATCCGCACTTGTTCACACGGAAGAATTTAAAACATTTCTCTTGAAATCTATATTCGCTAGTTTTGCGGTTGCTATTTTACTTTCACCAGGGTATTTTTTAGCGGAGCCGATTTTAAATTTTTTATTCAACCACAAATACGAAGAGGCAATTCCTGTTTTTAAAATTCTATATCCAAATTATATGTTACAACTCGTATTTGCTCCGCTTGGAATTGCACTCTTTGCGATGGGCAAGCCACGAATCCTTGCAATTCTTGCACTCTTGCGTTTAGTATTTGGTTATCTATTAGATACAGTTCTGATTCCTGAATTTGGAGTTTTAGGAGCAGGAGTTGCGTTTTTATTGGGGCAGGTTATTTCTTGGTTGGTGTTGGTTGGTTATTTTTGGGCAATGTTTTGGCGATAGATTTCTTTTAGGATTAATAAATCTTTTGTAATACTCAGCATAAGTTATTGCCACAGAGTGCGAAGGCACTGGGCGCGACCAAGCGCACAATGCTGTCAAGTTAAGAAGAAAAAGATAAACCACAAAGAACACTAAGAGAAAAGCACACAAAGATCACAAAGAAAATCATAAACTTTGTGC
>DDBL01000033.1 GCA_002333425.1 Leptospiraceae bacterium UBA2033 | reverse complement strand
CGGAAACGTTTCCGCGCCTTCACATATTTACGCCGCGCTCGCCTTCCTGACTACGGATGATACTAATTATCCGTAGTCATCCAGTTGATCGCTAACACTCGTCATAAAATACCTTTTCGGATAATAATGTTTAAGAGTTTTTCTAAATTAGGAGAAAAAGAATGTCATCATTAGAAGTAAATAAAATTAAAATCGAGAACTTTACAAACTTTGATTCTCAATCCTTAGATTTTTCTTCTGGTATCAATGTGTTCATTGGCAAAAATGGAACTGGGAAAACTCATATACTAAAATTAATATATGCCTCTTTACTTGCTCTAAAAGAAATCGAAGCGCAAAAGATTAAGTATCCAGAAGCAATGATTCAAGAAAAACTTGTAAATTGTTTTATGCCAGATGAACTTCAAAGACTTATAAGAAGAGGTGGTGATAAAGGTGCTACAGGTAATAAAACTGCAAGTATAGAAATTGAAATTAGCAAGAAAAAACTAGCATATAGTTTTAATCGAAAAAATAATAAAATTGAAGAAATTAAAAAACCTAAACTTTCAGTTAAGAATATAATTTATTTGCCACCTATCGAAATGCTTTCAATTCAGAAAGGATTTGCCGCTGCCTGGAAAAATCGAGAAAATTCTTTTGATGAAACATACTATCAGTTAGCAAATTTACTAGACTTGAATCCAGCAAGAGGACCTAAAGAAGAAGACGCAAAAAATCTTCTAGAAATGATTAAGGATAAATTAAAGGCATCAGTATCTAAAAAAGACAATGGAAATTTTTATGTTAAAATTGGAGGTGCAGATTTAGAATCTGCCTTAGTGGGGCAAGGACTTAGAAAAATTGCATCCATTATTTATTTAATAAACAATGGAACTATTACGAAAGATAGTATTCTTTTTTGGGATGAACCAGAAGCTCATCTAAATCCAGAACTATCAAAAAGTGTTGCAGATTTTATAATCGAATTATCCAAGCAAGGTCTACAAATTTTTATAGCTTCTCATGATTATCTACTTACACAAATGCTTTCCTTAAAAGCTGAATTTCCAGAAAAGAAAACAAAAAAGAATGGAGAAAATTTTTCTATCAAATTCTTCTCTTTAACACAAGAAACGGAAACTTCTGCAACTCAGATTGAAGTAGGAGATACATTACTTGATATTACAAGTAATCCAATTTTAGACGAATTTACTAAATACTATCATTACGAGCAAAATCTTATTCATAAAACAGGTAATAAGAAATGATTAAGCCTATTGAGGAAGGATATCTAACATTTACCTTTGAAGAAAATACTTGGATGTTTGCAAAAAAATATGACGAACTCACTGAGTATGAAAATATGAATAAAGCACTTGATTTGGGATTAACGGATAAAGAAGAAAAAGTGAAAAATTCTGGTATCGATATTTTAGCTTTAGATAAAAATAAAAAACTATACTTAATCGAAATAAAAGACCCACGATTAGACGAGAGCGAGAATGCCGACCGAAAATGGGATGTTGAAGTTGCAAAAAAAATTAAAGACACAGTAAGTGGTATCGTTGGATTTTCCAATACATCGGATAAATTAAAAAAAGAATTTAGAAATTCTCTTAGTTGTTTTCTTAGTAATAACTTTGCAGTTATTTTTTGGTTAGAATCAAGTAGAATATCCGAAAAGGAAAAGAGTTATGCAATAAGAAGAGATCGAAATTTTGTAGGTTTCAGTTCTTGGCAAAAAAACCTTCAAAAGAGATTAAAGTGGCTAACAACTAATATTTCACTTGCAAACGCTGAAACTTATCACAACGATTTTATAGGCTTAAAAGTAGAAGATAAATGGAGAAAAGGTGTCAATAAACACGAGGTTCACAAACCGCGACCTAAAAAACGTGACAAAAATAATTAAGCAAAGCAACTAAGAAAGAAATGCCAGAGAATAATAGTACTATCGATATTAATGAGGTAATGAAGCATTATCTCCTGTGTGCCATTTGGACGGAAAAAGAACAAATGTCTGAAATGGAAGAAAAAGAAATTGCGGATTTCTATGGTGAGTCAGAAGAAATTACAAAGTTAGTTCCAAGAAATGAAATGAATATAGAAAATTCTTATCAATTGATGGCGTGCAAGAAGCCATTGAAAAACAAAATATACCAAATGATATGCTTGGTCATGACTTATGGCTAACAAGAAATAGCCACGGAGCGGGGTTTTGGGATAGAGGTTATGATAAGAAAATCTCTGATGTATTCACTAATGCCGCTATAAGTCTAGGTCGGTGTGAAGTGGAAGCGGGAGATGAGGGTTGGCTTCATTTGCGTTGAGGGGATATATATAATACACTTACAACGAATAAATTCCGATAAGATTACAAAGGATAAGTTATGCTCACTGGTGAAATTAAATCACAGATTGATAAAGTTTGGGAAGCGTTTTGGACGGGAGGTTTGTCTAATCCTCTGACTGTAATTGAGCAGATGACGTATCTTTTATTTTTGCGCAGGCTTGATGAATTGCAAACTCTGAAAGAGAAAAAAGCGGCTACTCTTAAGAAGCCGATAGAAGAGCCGATTTACAAAACCTCCGAAACCAATTTGCGTTGGAGTCATTTTAAAAATACAGATCCCGAAGTCATGTTCGAGTTGTTTCGNNTAGACATGAGCGACAGGGACACGAAAGGGGATGTTTACGAGTATCTCCTCGGAAAAATTGCCTCAGCCGGTAGAAACGGTCAGTTTAGAACTCCGCGTCATATCATTAGCCTGATGGTGGAATTAGTCAAACCTACAATCGAAGACATCATCTGTGATCCTGCTTCTGGAACGTCTGGCTTTCTAGTGGCTAGTAGTGATTATGTGCGAAGGAATTTTGAAAATGAATTATATGACAAAAAACACAAATTGCATTTCCAAGAGAAAATGTTTATGGGAATGGATTTTGACCCTACGATGATCCGTATCGGCGCGATGAATCTTATCCTGCACGGTATCGAAAATCCTCATCTCATTGACGTGGACGCACTCAGTGAGGCTAACGCCAATTTTACCGAAGATGCCACTCTCATTCTTGCAAATCCTCCTTTCAAAGGAAGTCTCGACCGTGGTGCTGTAGACAAGAAAGTTTTAAAGATTGTAGACAGCACTAAGACGGAGCTTTTATTCATTGCCCTAATTCTGCGTGGTTTGAAGTTAGGCGGTAGAGCCGCTGTGATTGTGCCAGATGGTGTATTGTTTGGTAGTAGCAACGCCCATTTACAAATCCGAAAAGAATTAATCGACAACCAAAAACTCCAAGCCGTCATCAGTATGCCAAGCGGTGTATTCAAACCCTACGCCGGTGTGAGCACTGCCCTTATCCTCTTCACCAAAACAAATAGCGGAGGCACCGACCACGTTTGGTTCTATGATATGCAGTCTGACGGTTTCAGCCTAGATGACAAACGCCAACCTCTCGACTCAAGCGACATCCCCGATATTCAAAAACGTTTCCAATCATTGTCGGTGACTGAGCGGAGTCGAAGTCCCGAATCCAAACGCAGTCGAACCGACCAAAGTTTCCTTGTTCCTAAATCCGAAATCGTCTCAAACAAATACGACCTCAGCATTAACCGCTACAAAGAAATCGAACACGAGGAAAAATCCTATTCGTCGCCCTCTGACTTAATCGAACAAATCGAATCCATCGACAAAGAACGATTAGCCTTATTGAAACAATTGAAGGGGTTGTTGAAGTGAAGAATTTACCACGGATGAACACAGATAGACACGGATGTTTGGGATTAATGTTTATTACCCGAATGGGGGGTTGGTTTTCCTTTGCTGTCATTCCCGAAATTCCACCCTGGCGAAGGCGTTGGATTTGCGACAAAGCAAATGGGGGGAACTTCGCTCACACGACCGCCAAGCGATGTCGGGAATCTCAAATACAAAGAAGTAAGAGTTTACCGCGAAGAAAACGATAATAAATAAAGGAGTGATAGAAATGTATAATCCAAAAGAAGATGATATCGTTATAAACTTTACAGAGGAATTGAAAAAACAAATTCCAAGTTATCTTAAAAATATTGCTCTCTATGGTTCTCGCGCACGAGGGGATAATAAGAAGTATTCTGATTATGACTTTATGGTTTTATTGAATGAAAAGAATGAAGAAGTTTCGGAGATCATTTATGATATTGGATATGGAATCTTAGACAAATACGAGAAATTAGCCTCCTGTTTGATTTGGAATGAAAAGGATTGGGAGTTTCACCAGAAATTTCCTATCGGTAAAAATATTTTGAAAGAGGGAGTTTGGATGTTATGAGTGAATTATTCGATAACGCCAAACTTTATTTTGCCAAGGCGGAAAGTAAACTTGAATCTGCAAAGTTGAATTTATCGCATGAGCAATATGATGACGCTGTATCGAGAGCGTATTACTCTGCGTTTCATTCTATCTCGGCACTTTTGTTTTTAAAGGAATTAGAATTTTCTTCTCATAGTCAAACCCTTGGGAGCTTCAATAAAGAATTTATCAAGACAGAAGTATTTCCTAGAAAATTTGGAAAGTGGATTTATAAACTATTTGAATTTAGGGAAACTGGTGATTATGCGATTATTTCCAATATCACTCGAAAAGATGCAATTGAGTCCATAGAGCACGCGGAAGAAATTCTAAAAACCATTCAGGAATATGTGAACAAGAATTTTATTTAACCATGATGCGCGCGAAGAACACGAAGGTTAGGAATTAAGCAATGCAAATAGAAACAACATCGTCTATTGATTTGATTATTGAAGAATACAAGAAGCATGTAGATAGAACTCTTCTGGAAGAAAATTTGAAATTATCTTATACAGAACGAATAGAAAAATTGCAAAGACTCCTACGAACATTTGAAGAGTTAAAAAATGCCAAAAGGTTGAATCCAATATGACTGAATTTGAAAAAATAATACAATTATTAGATGAGAATAATATTGATTACATCCTCATTGGTGGCTTTGCAGGAGCAGTTCACGGTTCTGCAAGATTGACTTCTGATATTGATA
>DDBL01000156.1 GCA_002333425.1 Leptospiraceae bacterium UBA2033 | reverse complement strand
CTCATATGAAGACGATTACTGTTTCTATTTCTGAAAATGAATTCCAGAACTTTGGTTTTAAATCAGATACTATCGCATTTAAAGAACTCCTTGAAAAAATTAGCACCGAGTTAGCCAGAAAAGCCCTAGCTCGATGTCATCAAATTGCTAAGGAGACAGGTCTTTCAGAAATGACCCTCGAAGAAATTAATGCGGAAATAAAAGAAGTAAGAAAGAATGCAAAGAATCGTCATTGATACAAATGTTATAGTCTCTGTTTTAATTTCAAAAGGAATTCCTGCCAATATCATAAATGAATTAGTATTTGAGAAAAAGGTTATATTATGTATTTCTGATGCCGTTCTTGAAGAATATTCGGAAGTTTTGAGTAGAGAAAAATTTAGTAAATACAAAAATTTCAAAATCGATGCTGAAATAATTATTAATAGAATAGAAGAGATCGCTTTAAAACTTTCTCCAGATATAACTTTAAATGTTATTTCCGACGAAGCGGATAATCGGTTTCTTGAATTATCCGTTCATGCGAAGGCTAATTATTTAATAACAGGAAACACAAACGATTTTACAGAAGACAAATATGAAAATGTAGATATTGTTACCCCTCGTGAGTTCTGGGATAAATTTTCAGAGTGACTTATTACAATTAGCCTCTACAATCCCGCCTTTCACTTGAGAATAATCGAAATAATCCCCCCTTTTGTTCTGATGGGGCAAACCTAGCAGACCTCATGCCAAGGCTGCCTAATGTTATCGACTTAAGAATAGATTTTAAAAAAGTCGGTCATTGAGCGAAGTCGAAATGCCATTTTGATTTCGGTTTATCTTTCTACTTTAAGTGGCTTATGCATGTAAGTCGGAGTAGTGAAATTGAAAGTAAGCGGAAGAGTCCGGTCACTGAGTAGCGGAATAAGTAGGAGATTCTTACTTGTCAAGATAGTTCGCGTATCGAAGTGCCCTCGAAAATATTTCAATCAAGGCAAGAATAATCAATTTTAATAAATCAAAAACTCTTTTTTCGATTAACAAGACTTTTCCGACTAACGAGCTTTTACTGTTTTGAAACAAAGAGCACTGTAGAATTTAAGACGAATAAGGATAAATGCACAGGGGACTTTTAAGGGTGATTTTTTAAACGGTAAAGAGAGTAAATAACCTAAATTGGAAACTAGACTAATTCAGTGTTATTTTTTTGGTTGAAATTTTAAAGTTAAAAGATAATACTACTCATATGAAGACGATTACTGTATCTATTTCCGAAAATGAATTCGAGAGATTTGGCATCAATTCAGAAAAAATTGATTTCAAAGAATTACTAAATAAAATAAGCATTGAATTAGCTAGACAAGCTGCATATCAATGTCACGAAATCGCAAAAAGAGTCGGATTATCTACAATGACAATGGACGAAATTAGTGCAGAAGTTAAAGCAGTGAGAATGAATGCAAAAAATCGTTCTTGATACTAACGTTGTCGTCGCCTCCTTAATTTCAAACGGTATCCCTTTCAAAATTATAAATGAATTGGCTTTTGAAAATAAAGTTACCGTTTGCATATCGGGTCCGATTTTTGATGAATATGTAGAAGTCCTCAGTAGACCAAAATTTTCTGTCTTCAAAGATTTTAAAAGTAGAGCTGAAACCTTCATCACTAAAATCCAAGAAGTTGCTGTTAAATTTTCTCCCGATATTACTTTAAATGTTATTTCCGACGAAGCAGATAATCGGTTTCTTGAATTATCCGTTTATGCGAAGGCTGATTATTTAATAACAGGAAACACAAACGATTTTACAAAAGACAAATATGAAAATGTAGATATTGTTACCCCTCGTGAGTTCTGGGTTAAATATTCAGAGTGACTTATTACAATTAGCCCCTACAATCCCCCTTTCACTTGAGAATAATCGAAATAATCCCCCCTTTTGCTCTGATGGAGCAAACCTAGCAGACCTCACGCCAAGGCTGCCTAATGTTATCGACTTAAGAATAGATTTTAAAAAAGTCGGTCATTGAGCGAAGTCGAAATGCCATTTTGATTTAGGTTTATCTTTCTACTTTAAGTGGCTTATGCGTGTAAGTCGGAGTATTGAAATTGAAAGTAAGCGGAAGAGTTCGGTCACTGAGTAGCGGAATAAGTAGGAGATTCTTACTTGTGCTAATAGTTCGCGTATCGAAGTGCCCTCGATGTAGAGGATTACGACAACTAGTAGGGGTTGAATACTTTCAACCCACTAAATGTTTTTGCATAACAATGAATATCCCTCGATGTAGAGGATTTTGGGTTTGGAATATTTAATTTCCTAAAAACTTCTTTGTTAATTGCTTAGCCTAGCTTTCCCAAAACCGAAAAAGGAATAAAAATGGTATATCAAAGCAATAAGAAAGCAAGGTGGTGTTTGTAGTTCAACAACTCAAATACAAATTCTAATTTGTTTCTCTTTTTTAAAATATGTCTCAAATAGGCGCAAGTGCGTAATTTTTGGAAAAATATTTTTCGATAAAATGAAAATCCATTCAGTTCAAAAAATCTATTTTCGATGTCTTATGTACCAAGAGTTATTTCTCTGACCAAATCCTTTTCATAGGACAAGGAGGATAATACAAAGTAAACTCTTAGTAAGGAATTATATATGGCAAAAATAATAGCAACAACAGGAATGATCACAAAAGGAAAGTTAGGCGATTTAGTTTTTTATCAATGGAACGGAATGAATTTAGTCAGATGCAATGCTTCTAATTTTAAAGACAGAAAAAGCAAAGAGCAAATGGTCTGTCGAAATGCTTTCGGAACTGTGGGCAAACTTTATTCTACCTTTAAATCTGCCATTCGATTGAATTGGAAAGGTGTTCACAAAACCCCAACAAGTCTTTTTTATAAACTGAATCGAGACTGTATTCGTAAAACTGAAACAGGATTTGAGATTGTGTATGAAAAAATTCTTTTGACAAATTATGAATTTCGTAACCTCGATGGTCTCGTTTATGAAGTCAAGTCAGAGGAAATCATTTTCTCATGGAACAAAGATCATTTTTTAGAAAGTAAGTACACAGTAGTCTGTGCGGTTTACAGTAAAAATTTGCGAAGAGTTTTTTCAACCGAAGTTGGGCGATCTAGCCAAAGAGCAGTGATTCCTATTCCTCCAGATTCAGGGGAAGTGGTAACGTATTGTTTTGGATGGAAAAAATCGGAGTAAAATTTTTTACCGGTACGCGAGTGTGTTTGATTTTTGCGAATTCATTCGCGTAATGTCTCAATGTGCTCCCATTTTTTATGTAACTAGAATTTTTTTCCTTGAACTTATTCTTGAGAATTAAGAAGCTAATAATAGTTTGTCGTAGGTATTTCTTCTTTATTTAGGAGTGGGGGGTTATTCTGCTATTATCCAAGTTATATTTTGCCAAAGTCAGTATATTTTTAGAGTCATTAGAGGATTGTAAACTCCCTCGATT
Source organism: Leptospiraceae bacterium UBA2033 (assembly GCA_002333425.1). Lineage (GTDB taxonomy): Bacteria > Spirochaetota > Leptospiria > Leptospirales > Leptospiraceae > UBA2033. Next base: position 29,145 of record DDBL01000156.1, on the reverse strand, counting down.
TAGCGGCTCCTTCTTACGCGGAACTTTTGGTCATTCTCTGAAACAAGCCTTTTGTGTCATGAGCCATCGCAACTGTTCCAAGTGTATGGTAAGCGACTCCTGTGGCTACTTCCAAGTATTCGAAAGCCAAGACGAATCCAAAAAACACGAAGGATTTTTCTTCAAACCCCATCCCTATATCATCACACCTTCTTCTCAAAATGAATTCCAAAAGGGCGATGTGTTAGAATTTTCGATTACTATCTTTGGAGAGTCTATTCGTTATATGCCTTACTTCATCTTTTCTTTCGACCTCATGGGCAAATTAGGCTTTGGCGAAAAAAGACACAAATTCACACTTAAAGAAGTAAAAGACTTTAAAACAGGAAAATCCGTATTCGACGGAGAAAAAATTCATACATCAAACATCACCCAATCTACTATCCAAGATTACGCTACCCAAGTCTGTATATTTCCAAGTCAGGATACTCTTCATTACACTCTTACCTTCGACACTCCCGCCAGATTTGTAGAAGACAAAAAAGACGTTACCCGCCTTACACCTGACATTTTACTTAACAGCATGATTCGCCGTTATAAAACTTTGCATCAATTCTATGGGGAATTTGTAGAGTCCGATTTGGAATTAGGTAACTTACAATTAGCCGAGTCAAGCCAACGGTATGAGTCATGGAAACGTTATTCCAATCGCCAAGGCAGAACTCTCGAACAAGGTGGGATTACTGGGAGTTATGCGCTATCACTTACCGAGCGGAAGCTGGCTTTGTTTTTGTTCTGTATGGAGGTGTTGCACGTGGGGAAGAGCACTACGTTTGGGTTGGGGAAGGTGAGGTTGGATTATGAATTTTGAGTTAAGAATTTTGAATGAGGGATATGAGGATAATGGCAAATTATGGATTGGATATTATGGGTTTAGAATTTGTAGATTATGGAGGTTATGTATATGAGTAATTTTGATTTTACTGATTTGATTTTATTGGTTGGGACTAATCCTCTTCCTAATTATGTTGTGGGGAAGTATTTTTTGGAGGAATTAGAGAAGGGGAATTTTAAGGAGGGTAGTAAGCTGCAAAAGATTTGGTTAGTGTGTACAAAAGAAACGAAAGATTTTGCTAGTCAGCTTATAAAACAGCTAGAGATTTCTCAGGTAAAAATAGCCTTAAAACAATTATCTGATCCATCCGATCCGATCATAATAGCAAGGGATTTTGGGTCTCTATTGGATGAAATTAATAAAGAAAATCCTAATTCTAAAATTCATATCAATTATACCGGTGGAACAAAAGCAATGTCGGTTCATGCAGTTAAGACTGCTCTAATTCCTTTATTGAAAAAAGAACTTTCTGCCAGTTTAAATATTGAAGCGTGCTTTGATAAGATAAATGAACAATTTTCTTATTTGGATGCAAGGAAGTTCAAAATTAAAAATGATAAAGGGGATCTACTCGTTGATAACTTGTTAGAAAAAAGTGAAGTGAGTATTGGATTAGAAAGACTAGTTGAATTGCACAAACTAAAAAGAGCAAATATTGATGATGGATTAAAAGATAAAACTAACGATTCTAGCAAGGTATTGATAGAATTAATTGAAGGTGGATTTGTAGATTTAAAGAAGATCAGTATTTATAAAGGTAGTATTGAGGACTTGTCAATATCAAAATTGAGAGATTATATTTTAAATCCTCAGAATTCAATATCTGAAGAATCAAAAAAGATAGTAAAGACATTGCCATTAGAATATCAAGTTTTTGATGATTCTGGAAATTATTCTTTAAACTCTAATTTGACCGTAGAAAAAGCAAAAGAACTTGTTGAGTATTGTAATGGTAAGTGGCTAGAGCATTACATTTACAATATTTTAAAAAAAGAATTACAACTCGATACATACATAAATTGGGAAATTCATTCAGACAATTGGCCTAAGAACAAAGCAAACGATGGAAAGTTTTTAATTCAATTTGAGCTTGATGTGCTTTTGATTAGAGGTTATCAATTAATAGGTATATCGTGTACAACTGGAAGTGCTAGGCAAGAAGCAAAAATGAAAGGAATGGAAATGCTTCAAAGAAGTAAACAAATCGGTGGAGATGAAGCTAAAACAATTTTAATTACAGGAATGAAAGGAGATAATGATGTAAATCAAAAACCAGAATTCTTGCAAAAAGAATTAGAAATTGATACTGGTGGTTCTGGAAATATTTTAGTATTGGGAATCAAAGATTTAAAGAAAGAAATCCTTGTGGATAAAATAAAAAAATTTATAGGAATCTCATGAAACACGTTTACGCTCTTCTCATTGATACAAACAGCATTCAACCTTATATTTTTAGTAGTAATAAGTTAAAGATGAATTTGGGAGCATCCTATATAATTAGTAATTTATATAAGAATGAAATTATAGAGAATACATTGAATACCATATTTCATCTTCCAAACTCCAATAAATGGGATTTCGAAGAATGGAAAAAGAATGAAAAGCTAAAAATATTCAATCTTGGTGAAAAATTTGAAGTTGGCTATGTTGGAGGAGGAAATGCCCTTTTCTTGTTTTCAGATGATAATGAAAATACAGCCAAAGAACTTCCCAAAAGGTTTGTTCAAGAATGGACAAAACAATTATTAGTTTTTTTTCCATCTATTCAAACAAGTTTTTCCTGTTTAAAATTTAACAAAGAAAGTGACTATAACGATTTAATAAAAAACTTACAAGAAAAGATAAATAAGAATAAGTGGGAATACTCTCCGATTATAAACTTTCCAAATCACGGATTCAATCAACCTTGTAAATTTACTGATTTAACGTCTGAAAAGTATTTTGAAGATTCTGATGATAAGGAAGAAGAAGATACTATTGAAAGTGACTATATTTCTGCCACTGCTTATTCCAAATTATCAAAAGTAGAAAAAGCAAATCAATCCTTGATTAGTGTCAAAAATGTAAAAGAGATTTTACAAAAAACTAATTCTAAGTTTACGAGAGATATTGAAAAATTCGGACAGCAAAAAGGACATAAAAACTATATTGCAATCGTACACATTGATGGTAATAGTATAGGTGCTAAATTTAAGAATTGTTTGACTATCAATGATACTAGAAGGCTTTCATTAAAATTGGACAGCATAATTGAAGAAGGTTTTTTAAATGTATTAAAAAAAATAACTGAAGAACCTATTTGGAAGCAACTTGAACCTACCTTGCAAAAGGACAAAAAGAATAAAAAAAGTATCCTCCCGATAAGACCTATCGTAATGTCAGGGGATGATATTACTTTTGTATGTGAAGGCACATTAGGAATCTATCTTGCTGTAGAATTTATAAATTCTCTTAAAGATAAAGAAGCGCAAGGAGAGAAAATTACTTTCTGTGCAGGCGTAGCCATTACTAATACGAAGTTTCCTTTCTATCGAGGCTATCAGATGGCAGAAGAGGCTTGTCGAAATGCAAAAAAGAAATTCGATAAAGATGATCCTAATTCTTACATAGATTTCCATGTTCAAATAGGTGGTTATTCTGGAAAGTTAGATGAAGTAAGGGAAACGCAATTTATAGCACCCGGTGGTAGTTTGATTCATCGACCTTATCTAGTTGGTGATGGAGAAAATTCTATTGATGATTTAATGAATGATATGCTCTTGCTCAGTAAAATTCCTTCTTCCATTATCCATGATTTAAGGAATATATTATGGAAATGTAAAGCGGAGAGGGACTATTTCATTCAGCAGAATAAAAATAGAGAAAAAAAATCAAGAATTGATTTCTCTAACTTTGTGTCAACTAAAGGATATTCTCCACGTATATTTAGTGAAGAGAAAGATAATGATAGTTATTCAAAAGACTCTGTAACACATTTTTATGATATGATTGAGTTAATGGAATTTTATCCATCATTTCAAATAGAGAAAAATAAAAGTGAGGATAATGATGACTGAATTCTATTTAAAAATAAAATTATTGTCCGATGCATTAGTTGGATCGGGAGAAAGTTTTGGAGCAAACATTGATTCGGACATTTATTTCGATGACTTTGGATTACCATATATTCCAGCTAAACGAATTAAAGGTTGTTTAAAGGACACAGCTCAAGAATTAATTAATTCAGAGTTTCCTATCAAATTTGATATCACATCTACATTTGGAACACGGGATGAAGAAAACAAAGAAGGAAATGTTGTTTTTAGCAATCTGTTTATATCTGATTATGCAGATGTTAGCTTTCGATTAGGAAAAATAAAATCATCAAATAAAACTTACAAAACATTATTTAATAAAGATAGTATTCTTGAAAACTATACTTATTTGCGTTCTCAAACTGCTATTGATTCGGAAACATTAATTGCACAAGTACATAGTCTTAGAACAAATCGTGTCCTCTGTAAAGATTTATGCTTTTATGGTAAGATTAAAATCAGTCGAAAAAGTTCAAAAGAAATATTAAACACTATTGCTTTGGCTGTAAGAAATTTCCGCTATTTCGGAACGATGAGAAATAGAGGATTAGGTAAAATAGAATGCCAGCTACTAAAAAAAATAGATGGAACCGATGTTTCATTAGATATATTAAAGGGTAAGGTTAAAGTGTTATGATATATTATAAACTAGAATTACTTTCTCCTGTTTTATTGACCAATCTGAAAGGTGAAGAAAATCTTGTAGCTAGCTTTGATGAAATTAGTGGTTCTTATATTATAGGAGCTTTAGCAAAAGCATATTTAAGTGAGCAAAAGAATAATATTATTCCCCATAAAGATGAAAACTTCTATAATTGGTTCATAGAAGGACTTACCTTTTCACATGCCCGACCTTTAATAACTACAAAATATGAAGGACATTTTTTTACTTATCCAAATCCTTTTCATTTACAAAATGAAAAAAATATGGAAGACAATATTACAAGTCTATTCATAGAAAAAAATGCTGAAAAACAATACAAACATAACGATTCTTTGGTTCATAACCATTCGGGAACTATCGTTAATAGTAAGGTTTCCAAAAAATACTTTTTTCACCATGAAAGAGATCGAGTCACTGGAAGCAGTAAGAAAGGTAAAATCTTCCATTATGAAGCAATAGAGCCAGATTACATATTCATTGGATTTATCAATGGAAAAGATGAACATATAAAATCATTTATCAAATGGATAAATGAAGAAAGAATATTATACATAGGAAGATCTAAAAATTCTCAGTATGGCGAAGTAAGATTTAGCCTCATCCAAAAGAATGAAGATTCCAATTTAAACGTATCTGATAAATGGAAAGGTAATTCAGATGAAAATAATAATGATATACTCGTTATAGAATTATTGAGTGATCTTATTCTCTATAATGAAAATGGGTTTCCTACAACTGATATTACGTATTTAAATGATTACTTTCAAATTGATAATGTTTTTTTAAAGCAAGATAGTATTGATGGTTTCAAATCAGTTTGGAAATTAAGGAGAAATACAGATTTTTGTTTTAAAGCCGGATCTAGTTTTCAATTAGATTTAAAATCTCCACTTAATACCGAACAAATAAAAACTTTGCTACAAATTCAAGAAGAGGGTTTTGGAGAAAGAAGAAATGAAGGCTTTGGTCAAATAAGAATTAGTATTTATAATAAAAATAAAAATTCTTTTTCCGTAGCGGATAATGAGACAGAGGAGTATCAAAACTTAAAGCTAATTCGGAAGGAAGGAGAAATTTCGGAAGAGTTTAAAAGAATAGTTTATTCCATTTATAAGAATGAATTGTTAAACAGGTCTAAAATGGAAGCTCTTAAAATTGCAGAGGAAATAAAAAAACATAGAATTACTGATAAAGCCTCTCTGTTCAGTCGATTAAGATTAATGCTTAAAGAAGATGGAGCAATTGATTTAAACAAATTAAAAACTCCTGCCGGACAAATTTTGGAATACTGTAGATTAAGTAGCCAAAATCTTTTAACTTACATTGAGTTATTAGAAAACCAGCCGCTTCAATTTAATAATCTATTTATAAAGTTAAAAAATCAACCTGTAAAAGAAATGGAAAAGGATTTTCCTTTTTTATTAAATGATCAAGAAAATTTGAAAAGGCTTATCAAAAGAGAACACCTACTTTGGTTATTTTTATATTTACAAAAGATAATTAAAAACAAAGGAAAGCAGGAGTAAAATATGGACAAGAGTTTAAAACTCATTTTTAAATCAGTTCTTACCTTAACAACTCCTCTTTTAATTGGATCAGGAAAGGAAGAAAATTCAGATATAGATATTCTAAAAACAAAGGATGAAATACCTTTTATTCCTGCGACTAGTATAGTTGGGATTCTTAGACTTTCAGTTCAGAAATATAAAGGAACAATTAGTGAAGATATTTTTGATGAGTTTTGGGGTGCCGCAAGAGATTCTGGTAATGAAAAACAAAGTTCTATTATCGTTTCTGATTCATATTTGCTAAATAATAATGTGCAAAAAGAGAATTCTATTATCAGGGATGGAATTAGAATTAATCCAGGTTTTGGAACAGCTGAGGATGGTGCAAAATTTGATTATGAGATTATAGATAAAGGTTCAAGCTTTTCATTTGAGTATGAAGTAACAATTCCCACTGATAAAAGTACTTATTACTACCAGATGATTAAAACTATCGAATCATGCTTAAACGATAAAATATCTATTGGTGCTAATACAAATAATGGTTTTGGTCGATTTGAATTAAGTAAAAGTCGATATTATTTTTATAATTTATCTTCTACTAATGATATTTGGAAATGGTTGGAAAAAAGTTATTTGAATGAATCCGAAGGAATTGAAAAATTAGAAGAAATAAAAGTTCTTAATAATATAAATCCTTTTAGAATAAATCAGTCCAACTTCACCATCACCTTCACTGCCAACATAGACAATTCCCTCATAATCGGTTCTACCGATCCAAAAGTAGAATCAGACAAAATACATCTAAAATCCAACGGGGAAGCAGTTCTTTCTGGTTCATCATTAAAGGGTGCTGTTCGTGCCAGAGCGGAGAAAATACTAAATACAATATCAATTAATCAAGATGAGATGCATAAATTGAAAGAGTTACTTTTTGGCTATATCCAGCATGAGTTTATAATTGAAAAGGATAATAATGGTAACGAAATAGTAAAGCCTGATAAAATTAATGGTTCAATTTATAAAGAAACAAAAATTAAATCACTAAAAGGTAAACTTCAAGTTTCAGAAAATACCTTCAAAGAAAAAACATACACAGAAGAACTCCAACACCGCATCAAAATAGATAGATTCACTGGTGGAACTATTGATGGCGCTCTCTTTGATAGTATGCCTCTGTTCAATACTGCAAAAGAAGAATCGAGTATTACTTTCGATATGAATATTGATTGGAGTGATCGAAAGTATGAATTGAAAGATGAGAATGGCAAATCAACAGGAGAATTTATCGGATGGTCAAACTATAAAAACGCCGCCGCCGGTCTTCTCCTCCTAGTCCTAAAAGATCTCTGGACAGGCGACCTACCAATAGGGGGAGAAAAGAACGTGGGAAGAGGAAGATTACGTGGAGTATCCGCTACAATCACATGGGATGATAAGAAAGTAGTTTTGAAATCAAAGGATAATATAGATTATTCTCCAGATGTAGTAGAAGGAAGTTGGGAAGAGTTGGAAGGATTTGTAATTGCATTGAATGATCTAGTAGGTAAATCATGAAAACACTATCAGAGATCAAATCAGTCTTACTTGCCGAAAAACCTTTGCTACAAGAAAGATACGGAGTCAAAGAACTGGGAATTTTTGGTTCTTATACTAGAAATGAAAATAGAACTGATAGTGATTTGGATATACTCGTAGAATTTTTTCCTGATTTTCCCATTACTCTATTAAAATTTATCAATATGGAAAACTATCTTCAGGATAAACTAAAAACAAAAATTGATTTAGTGATGAAAGATGGTCTCAAGGAAGAATTGAAACCTATTATCTTAAAGGAAGTAGTTTATTTATGATCCGAAAGTTTAAATTATATATTCAAGATATTATTGATTCAATTCACAATCTACAGGAATATACGAGTGGAATGAATTTTGAAGAATTTCGGAGAGATAAAAAGACAATCGATGCAGTGATTCGAAACTTTGAAATCATAGGAGAAGCCACAAAGAATGTGCCTGATGAAATTAGAAATAAATATCCAAGTATCCCTTGGAAAGATATGGCAGGTATGAGAGATAAACTAATTCATCAATATTTTGGAGTGAAAATCAATGTTGTATGGGCTGGTATAAGTGAACTACTATCCTATAAGCCTGATTTGGAAAGAATTCTACTAGAAGAGGAAGAATAGAAAATGGAATATACCCCAACTATAAAAGAAAATGGATTATCTCTTTATGAAAAGCAAGAAATTTTTGATTTAATTATTTCTGAAAACATTACCGGGGAAAATTGGAAGAACTATTTAATAAATGAATTATTTAATATTCCTACTTATTTTATTGCTTACTTACATTATGCAGTAGTAATAGGAAGATGCGATACAGGGAAACTTCACTATTTTGATCCTTCTGATTCAAATATTAAAGATTCCATTGATTTTAAGTTTCTGCAAAAAATGCGAATATTTAATAAAGATGCAGAACTTCATATTTGGAAAACACAGGGGAACTTTAAGGGAAGAATACGAGCAGAAAAAAACTTTTCGGGCGCTAATAAAACTAAGCACAATGATTTGGAAATAGTTGAATTCATCGAAGCCAACCAAATTCTTTTTGGAACAACTTCTATTGATCTTAATAATGGTTTCACCAAACTCACAGAAGACAGAGGAACAGAAGTAATATTACCTTTTACTAATATAGATATTGATAACAAAGACAAACGCATGGCTATCCGCACACGCAACTACATTGGCTACAACGAAATCGGTCAGGCAGGATATGTGGATTGTCGATTTGTAGAGTTTGTGAAAAGAGATAAGGATCATATTTATACTTGGGATGAAGAGAAAAAAGTTTAGGTGATGGAGCAGAAATAAAAATGCAAAAAGAATTTAACATCACTGGACTTTGTATTCCCGAAAGACACTTCATGGTGGATATATTGCATCGTTTGCAAAAAATTCATACCATGATTGAGAAGGGACAGTACTTTGTAGTGAGCAGACCCAGACAATTTGGAAAGACTACTACTTTATTTTTATTGAAAAATTATTTACAAGAGAAGTATATTGTTCTTAGCCTCTCTTTTGAAGGAACGGGAGACGAAACATTTGAAACAGAAAAAGTGTTTGCAAATGCTTTTGTGAAGTTAATCAAGAATAGCCTGACTATTCAAAAAGAAGAGTTACTGCTAAAAACGATTTCAGAGGATAAGTTAGAAAACTTAAATGATCTAAACCAATTTATTTCTAACTTGGTATTGAATGCAAAAAAAGGTATCATACTATTAATTGATGAAGTCGATAAAACTTTCACTTCTCCTATATTTTTAAATTTCTTGAGTCTTCTTAGAGACAAATATCTCAAACGAAATGCGGGAGAAGACCAAACATTCCAAAGTGTAATTCTTGCTGGGCTTCATGATGTGAAGAATTTAAAAACCAGACTTCGCAATGAAGAGCAAGCCGTTCAAAATAGCCCTTGGAATATCGCTACGAATTTCACAATGGATATGAGTTTCTCTCCCAAAGAAATTTCTACAATGCTAATAGATTATACTTATACATACAATCTAACTTTTGATATTTCTATGATAAGTGAAAAATTGTATTTTTATTCTAACGGCTATCCATCGTTAGTCAGTAGACTTTGCAAGATCATAGATGAAGTTTTCCTAGAAAGCAAAAAAGAAAACTGGACTACTGAACATATCGAGAATTCCGTCAAAGAATTATTAAAAGAAAATAACACTCTATTTGAAAGTGTCATCAAAAATATAGAAAACAATCCTGAGCTTTATAATGTCGTTTATCGTATTGTCTTAGATGGAGAAAAGATACTTTATAATTATAACAATCCAATCATTGAACTTGGAGTGCTTCATGGAATTTTTATCAATGCAAATGGAGATGTAAAAATTTCCAATCGCATCTTTGAACAACTCATTTATGATTATCTAATTTCTAAACTGCAAACATCCGAGGCTATTAAGCCCGATTCGATTGATTCTTCTTTTGTAACTGGACAAAAATTAAATCTCGAACGTGTGCTTTTAAAATTTCAAGAGTTTAGGAAAGAGCAACACAGCGAAAAGGATTTACAATTCATAGAACGACATGGAAGATTATTATTTTTATCTTTCTTAAAACCAATTATCAATGGTCACGGATTTGATTTTAGAGAAGTCGAAATCTCAGAAGAGCGAAGACTAGATATTACTGTTACTTTTTATAATCAAAAATATATCATTGAACTCAAAATCTGGAGAGGAGAAGAATCTCATGATCGAGGACTCTCTCAACTCGCAGACTATCTGGAGAGAACCGGACTTTCGGAAGGTTATTTACTCATCTTCCAAAACAAAAAAGCCAAAGAATTCAAACAACAAACAATTTTCCATAACGGCAAATCAATCTTTGCCGTTTGGGTATGATAGGGGATATTATGGGTAAACCGATACTAATTATTCAGAAAAATAAAAAAGGAAAATACTTTGCACAAATTCAGTATGAAGGAAAACCTCTTCAACCTTGTTCTTTATTTATTCCCAAAGATGATAAGCTGAATGGCGAAGAATTGGATATAGAAATAAACCCAAACAAAAAGGGAGAAATTTTAAAAATTGTCTGTAAAGGAAATATATTATATAACAATACTTCTTCATTAATCAATCAAGTAGGGAGCGTTACCGCAATGAAGACGGGGAAATTAAAAATTAGAAGAGATAATTCAAACATAAGCTATAATCTATTCGACTCTAGTGGCAGAAAAATAGACCCAATTGGTTCAATAAAAATTGAAAATAACATAGAGAAAAAAATAGAAAATAAATTTATTAATAATGAGCTTGCTGTTTTATATAAAGATATTATTTATAATGGAGGAAAGCCGATAATCAAAAAAATCATTTACAAAAATGGAGATGATGAATCTGTAATTTATTCAAATGAATCCCATGCTCCTTATAATTTCGTTCCGTTAAATACAATTATCGTTTCAAATGACTCCTTTAAAAATTTAGACAGAACAAAATATTCCGGAAAATCGGGATATATAAATCTGAAGATTACGAATAAAACTCCTATTTATATTCGTGGAATTAAAAATATAGAAGAACTAACGCAAAATAAAATTAAATCAAATTTTTATTCACCAACAGGTCTAAAAGCAATTCCTGGCAGTTCAATAAGAGGAATGGTTCGACATTTAGTGGAAATAATTTCATTTAGTCAGTTTACAAAAAATGATAAAAAAAAGTATCTATATTTTCGTGATATTGCAAATCCTAATTCTTCTTTAGGAATGTATTATAAAAATATATTTACCTTAGAAGAAAGATATAATAATAAGCCATGCTATGATTACAACGTTAATTCTGGGTTTTTATCAAAACAAGGTAACAATTACTATATTCTTCCTTCTATGATTGATAAAAATTTCAATACACAGTTTTTTAGAATTGAAAAAACTATTTCTAGATCAAAAGATTTTACTTATAAACAAGTAAAATATGATCAAAATCAAATTAAAAAAGAATATAGACTTAAAAATGGTTTTTACTTAAAAGAACTAAAAATTAATCGTTTAGACGATAGAAATGGAACAAGGGAAGGATGGCTTATTTCCTCAGGAAGCATCAAGAAGAAACATATGGACTGGGTTATTAATTTACCGGATAATAGTCAGAAGATTCTTATTAATGAAGAAGATATTGAAAGTTACCAAAATGATGAAACAAGAGATGATCGATCGAATATCATACAAAAATTAAATAGTAAAGATGCTGATAGGGATTTCCCGATGGGAATTCCTTGTTTTTATAAAATTATTTCAGGAGAAAATGGAAAGACGAAAGTTTTATTTGGTCATACCGCGTTATTTAGGATACCATATAAACAATCTATTAATGATCAAATAGAGAAAGTTGATGAAAAGAAAGTTGACTATTCTAATTCTATTTTTGGAAAAGTAGAAGAAAATAAAAAGAATACAGTAGCAGGAAGAGTTTTTTTTATGGATGCAATGCTATTACAAGAATCTACGAATAAGAGACGAGTAGTTCCTAAAGTACTAGCAAATCCAAAACCAACAACTTTTCAACATTACTTAGAACCAAATAACTCGCATAGTTCTACAAATTATAATGATAATACTAAAATTCGAGGGAATAAACTTTATTGGCACAAGAATATTGTAAGTGATGAATGGATAGAGAAAGAAAAAAATCCACAACCACAAGAAAAACTTATTGAAGCGATAGAGAAATTTCATCAATTAGATGAGAATGAGCAAAAGAATAAAAATCCAGAGGAAAAATATTCTCAATTTACAATTATTGAACCTATAGATACAGGTTCTAATTTTACTGGTAAAATCCACTTTGAAAATCTCTCTGATGAGGAGATAGGTTGTTTATTGTTTGCTTTAGACTTACCTCCAGAGCATTATCATAAAATTGGAATGGGAAAACCTCTTGGTCTTGGCTCCATTGAGATAAAACCAGAGCTTGTCTTGATTGATAGAAAAAAACGTTATGAAAGCTTTTCAAAAGATAATACCTTTACAACTGGTGAAGAAAGGATTTCTGATTTAAAAAAATACAAAAATATATTTGAGCAGGAAATAATAAACAAGCTAAAGGAAGTAGATACTAACACTCCGTCTTCTCTCTGGGAGCATCCCAGAATCAAAGAACTAAAAGTTATGCTAGATTGGAACAAAAAACCAGAGAATAAGTATACAGAATATATGCAGATCGAAAAGAAAAATCCGGATAATTCGAAGATCAATGAATATAGGTTAAGACCAATTCTGGATAAGCCATCTAATTATATAAAAAATATTAAAGATTGAGAATCCAAAATTCCCCTTGACAACGAATAAAATCTTCGCAAAATAGTCTTATTTCGGAGAGGAAAGCTGTGATAATAGAGTTTAGTGTAAAAAACTTTCGTTCGATACGGGAGAAGGTGACTTTATCGCTTGTGGCGGATAAGGCTGTAAGCAGGAAGAATGAATTACCTGATAACCTGATAGAATTGGAAGATGGGCTTTTTTTGCATAAGACGGTTGTGCTTTATGGACGAAATGCTTCTGGTAAGAGTAACCTTCTTTTAGGCTTAAATCGGTTTGTGGATTTGATTACAAACTCCCATGAGAATAAAGTTGGGGAGCAAATTACACAGTATGAAACTTTTTTTTGTGACTTGAATACAATCTCAGCACCGGTTGAGTTTGAGATCTTTTTTTTCCTACAGAACACTGAGAATCATTTTATAAAATACCATTACCAAGTTTCTTTTGATAAACAAAATATTATTTCTGAAAATCTAAATTTCTATCCCAAGGGGCAAAAGGCAAAACTTTTTGAAAGAAGCCAAAATCAACCTATTAGTTTTGGAGATTATTTGAAAGGAAGTAAGAAAATAATTGAAGATGGACTTCTTCCTAACCAATTATTTTTATCTAAGACTGCTAGTTTCAGGATTGAGTTTTTGAATGAGGTATATTCTTATTTATCAAACAAAATAGTCCCTCTTATTTTTCATGATCAAAATTTTGAACAAGAAATTATAAAAGATATATTGATTCCAAACTTAAAAGATAATACATTCAGACAAAATCTTCTAGAGTTATTAAAGGCGGCAGACACAGGAATTGTGGATATTCAATATAATTCGCTGTCGGGAAATGTTGAAACATCACATAGATTTTTCGAAAAGGATGAGTCTAACGAAAAAACGCCGATTCCGTTTTCTTATCAAATGGAATCACTGGGAACAAAAAAACTATTAATTCTTGCTGGAGCCATTTTAAATATATTGAAGAATGGGAAGGTTGTTCTAATAGATGAATTAGACAAGAGCCTTCATCCACTTTTATCTAAAATGATTGTGCGACTATTTTTAAGTTCAGAGAATAACCCTAATAATTCACAACTTCTTTTTACCACTCACGATAGTTCTCTTATGGATGGAGAATTATTTCGAAGAGATCAAATGTTTATCACAGAAAAAGATTATATGGGGCAAACAAGTATTTATAATCTTTCTTCTATTCAGGGGTTACGAAAGAATGTTCCTTTTGAAAAATGGTATTTAGGTGGAAGTCTTGGCGGAATACCAGTTGTCTATGAGCCTGAATTAGTATTTAATGGGAAGTAAAGTGAAACAATTAAAACCCAGAATACTTATTTTGGTAGAGGGAATTGAAACAGAAGTAAAGTATTTTAACGCTTTTAAAAAAAGTGATAAATTTAAAAGAAATCTTGATGCAGTAAATATTGATATTTATAAACCGAAAGACCATTCTCCCAAGGGAATCGCAACGGAAGCAAAACATAAAATCAAATTTGCGAATAACGAGAAGTATCCTTATCAAGAATTTTGGTTAGTTTTAGATAGAGATAAACATTCCAAAATAGCAGAAACATTTAACGAAGTATTGACTCATAATAACAATAAAAAAATTAAAATCCATATTGCGTTTTCCAATATTTGTTTTGAATATTGGATATTACTTCATTTTGACCAAACCTCAAGACCATTCAATAGATGTGATGAAAATAAAAATCACGAACCAAACGTTATTGCCTACATAAAAAAGAATCATGAACCAAATTATAATAAATCAACATATAATTTTCTGCAGTTGATAGAAACTAAATTAGAAACTGCAATCAAAAATGCAATTTGGTTAGAAAAACGAAATGAAACTGAATTAATCAAATCTCCGAAACATGAAATTAACCCCTATACCGATGTTCATTATCTAATAGATAAAATCAAAAAAGGTTTTCCTAGAGAGCACACCTAATTTAACAACACCATGAGCGAATACTCTCCCACCCTCCAACCCATCCTCAACACCCACATCCAAACCTTCCAACACTTAGGACTACTTGCCGTTATCCTCTATGGCTCTTTCGTGCGCGGTGAAGAGCGAGAAGACTCTGACGTAGACTAACCTCCTATTTCTTCGGTCTTTCTATCTTCTTAAACTCAAATGGCTTTATGGTTTTTTGTTTGATTTCTTCTTTAAAACTTTCCGGTGAAACTTTTTTAGGTGGGGTTTTGAATTCGGGGAATTTTGCGGCTTCGAGTGGAATTCTAGATAGAGTTAGCATTCCCATATAGTGGTCGTAAACTTCTATGGAGATAATACCTATTAGCCCATTAACATTTAAGATGACTTGGTTTCCGCCTGCTGCGTGAGCTATTTCTGTAAGTTTTTCGTAGATCTCTGCTTTTCGATTTTTCCAGTCGGTATCATTTAGGCGAACGGCTGTTAGCCCGTGACTAGGACTGGCAAGAAGTCCGTCTAACATTTTTTCTTTTCCGGTTAATCCTTGGTAGTCTACGCGTCTGTCTTCGCTTGTATCAAAAATGATTTGGGTATAATCTATTTTTAATTTCTTCATTTTGTTTGCTGTTAAAATGGTGTCACTCATATCAGAGGGTTCGCCATCAGTAAATAAAATGACTTTATTTAGAGTATCAGGATTTCTATGATGTAAAACTTTTTTCATGAAGTTTCCATAAAATGTTCCTTTTCGTTCGATTTCTTTTCCTGATAGGGGAAATTTCGCCTGAATACAATTTTCTGAAAATACATAGAGTTGTAATTTTACATTGACCATACACTGTGTGATATGAGTGTAAAATAGATTAACCGCAGATATTACAAGATCTAACTTATCCATACTCTTCATGCTATAAGAATAATCGACTACAAGATGTAACGTTACTTCTATGTCTTCGGGTAATCGAAGTTTGTCTTTTAATTTTCCAATTAGAATATCGGCTAGTGTGATTTTTTCTTCTATGTTAGAAAACATAGAAGGAATATTAGAATTTGGATATTGTATAGTGAATGAATTGAATGAATCTTTGATAAGCTGTTCTTGGTTTATGTAAGGAGTATTCAGAATAGAGACGATAGGCGATAAATTGATGTTTTTAGTTTGAGCGAGTTTTGTTCTTTCTTTTTGAATTGTTTCTCTAAAAAAATTGAATTGTTTTAAGCGAGTTTCTATGGTTCTAAATCCCATTGACATCCTAGATGCACTTTCTCCTTTTTTTACCTCGGCTACGATTACCTCTTTGGTTGGAAGAAAGTGATACTTGGATGTTAGATCATGAATCAGACTGACTGTCAATGCAGGATAGGCGACAAGTTCTAGAGGTAAACCGTTATTTACCTTAACTCCGCCTATCACAATCATTCCAGATTCTAGGTCTTTCCAAAGTATTTTTCTTAGATTTTTGAATCCTGGAATTTCTAACATACTACTTATTTAGTATAAACTTGGACTTTTAAGTTTGTAAAGTATCCAAGAAAATAAACCTAAACTGATGATTGAATAAAATGCAAGAATACCAATTAAATACGGTCGAATCAAATCTAACCTAAAAAAATTCGGGGCAATAGTTAATATTACTTTTTTGTTTCCAGGCATACACAATTTTTCAAGACTTATGGATTCATACAAGTTTAGAGGAATTTCTTCGTTATCCACAGCTTCAATTTTGATTGGAAATAGATTGTTCGTATTTTGTATAAAATGATCTAACTCATAAGCGAAGATCATTATTCCGTCAATTACCGGTTTACCACGAGTATCCGTTAGACTGGCTACTGATACTAAGTAATACTGATGATTAAAAAAAAGTAAATGGTTGGAGTAACCTTCTTTTCCACTTTGAAGTTCATATAGATATGAGATGATTTTATTTTCAGGAGTAGTTTTATTTCCTGAGCCATCGCTCCATTTTGTGATAAAAGGTTTATCAGTGTTTAAATAAATCCCAAAAAAATCAAATTGTTTATCGAGGCTTGGATCTAGCTGAAAATAGAGGTAAGCCTTTTCTTGTTTTTTGGTTTTGATTAATTCCCAAACTTCAGGCCAGTAGGCGTAACTTCTGATTTGACCTAAGTGCAATTTCCATCTTTCTTCTAATGATGCTTCGATTCCTTTTTTGAAGTCGCTTTTGCGCTCTACTTCGAGTCTTTCTGCGAGTAGGTTTCCGATTATTCTTTCGAGGCTAATGGAAGTGGTTAGTAGGCAAAAGGCAAACAAAAAAAAGTATGTCTTTGATTGATTCTCTACGATTTTAATTCGAATGGCTGTTACAAATGCGCTAGTGTTCATATATAGTTCGGTTCACTCTAAAATAAAAAAAGTTTTTTGCAATGAAAACTTACACTGACCTTTGGAAGTATTCTAGGATTTTGGTCTAAGTCAAGGGATAATTCGGTGAGGTTTAAAAAAGTTTTTTATGACCAAAAAAGAAGTTCGGGCTTTTCAAAAAAAAAGAATTTTAGAAATCCAAAATAGATTCGAGAAAGAAGAGAAAATAAAATCTAACTTACTAGCTCGATTACAATCTTGCAAAAGGATTCTTGCTTATAGAGCTGATTTGTGGGAAGTCAATCTAGATTCGATTTGGGAAAATTCAGATTCAAAGATTACCCAGTTTTATTTTCCACGGGTTACTTCTATCGAAACAAAATCCATGGAGTTTATTCGACCAAGTAGTTGGGAAATCGGCGCTTATGGCTTATCTGAACCTGTAGGCACGGATAAAATTTCACCCGAAGAAGCTGATTTACTCATTGTTCCTGCCCTTGGTTTTAATGATAAAGGATTTCGCCTAGGTAGAGGAGCTGGATTTTATGACCGAGCATTTCAGAATATAAAACCTAAAAAAATGATCGGAATTAGCTTTTTGGAACTTTTTTCGATTGATTTTCCCTCTAGCGATTATGATATTCGAGTGGGTGAGCTTGTTACCGACTCAGGAGTTTTATTTTTCTAGACAAACTGAGCTGAATTACCGATACTCTATTCAAGTTAGGCTCCTATAAGGATTTGCATATTTAATGGAACAAACAGAAATAATTCAGTCAGAAGAAGTGATTCAGTTTTTATCTTTTTCTGTTTCCAATGAAGTTTTTGGTATAGAGCTTGTGCATGTGCATGAGATTTTGCGCCCTGTATTCATTACTCGAATTCCAAATGTGGAAGAATACATTTTGGGAGTAGTAAATCTTCGTGGTGAAATCATTCCTATCGTAGATTTAAAAAAGAAATTTGATCAGGGTTTTATTGAGATTAATAAAAATACGCGGATTGTAGTTTTAGAGCACAACTCGAAGCGTTTTGGATTAGTAGTCGAAGAAGTAAAACAAGTAATAAAAATTGTCAAGAGTTCCATCAGTGGTATCAATAATCACATGTCTTCTTCTTTTAATAACATGATCGATTATGTTGGTAGAAGTGGTGAGACGATTGTACTCATTATAGAATTAAAAAAATTAATCAATTTTGAATAATCAGGAGTGCGAATTTGTCCGGCATTTTAGGTGAATATACAGAAATTTTTCTCGAAGAATCGGAAGACCAGATTGAAGAGTTAAATGCAAATCTCCTGCGACTCGAAAACGATCACAATAATCCCGAAATTATCAATGATATTTTTCGTGCGGCTCACTCATTAAAAAGCTCCGCCGCATTCGTTGGATTGTACAATCTATCAGATCTTTCCCACAAAATGGAAAACCTTCTTCAGAAGATACGAGAAGGAAAACTTTCGATTAACGTAAATTTAGTTAATCTTCTATTTGAGTGTTTTGACTTAATCAAAGAAGTAATCGATGCAGTTGCACGCGGCGAAAAGATGGATAACTCTTATGCTGACATGATTGCAAAACTTGAGTCTTACGAAAAGTCACAAGAAGGAAATGGCTCTGCCCAAACTTCCTCTACTGTGAGACAACCGATTCAAGCCAAGGAGGAGCAAGTCTCTGTTATCCCGGAATCAACTTCCGTAGTTGAATCTCCTGCGAACATCGAACCTCATCTTCCTCTTAAATTGGAAGACGAAGAAACCCGTGAATTAGAAGAAGAATTAAAAATTAGAAATGCTAAGGCGTATGACGTTCGAGTTGCTCTAAAAAAAGATACTCCGATGAAAGGTTTACGTTTTACTTTGATTCTTCAAAATCTAAAGTTAAATGCTGTTATCTACAAATGTATTCCTGACGTAGAATCTCTCGAAAGAGGCATTGACCAAAATTTTATTAATTTCATTTTAATCACCCAGATTTCGGATACTGATATTCACAAACTCATCATGGTTGACATGGTGGAGTATATTGATATTTCTCTTAGGCATGTACAATCTAGTCTTTCTTCTTCCTCGGAAAAAACAGAGAAGATTACGCAAGAAGCCAGAAAGGAAAGATCTGCTATTCAAGATAAGGATTCCGATAAAGCTCTAACAAAAAGTATCAAAGTTTCTTCCGAAAAATTAGATCAACTCATGAATAACGTGGGTGAGCTAGTAATTACCAACTCAGGATTTCAAAAAATCTATGATGACTTAGTTCGTAATTTTGGAGATGATACCATTTTCTCCGAATTAAAAAGTAAAATTGATCAAATCAATCGTATTTCCAAAGACCTACAATCTGGAATTATGAATACTCGGATGGTTCCAATCGGATCTGTGTTCAATCGTTTTTCTAGATTGGTCAGAGATTTATCTATGGAGACTGGAAAAAAAGTTCATCTCAATTTGATGGGTGAAAATACGGAACTCGATAAAAAAGTCGTGGATATGATTGGTGAGCCTATGCTTCACTTAATCCGAAATTCTATCGACCATGGAATTGAAACTCCAGCAGAAAGAGTAAAAGCTGGAAAATCAGAATATGGAACTGTAGAGCTTAACGCATACCAAGGTGGAAATAACATCATGGTAGAGATCAAGGATGATGGAAAAGGTCTCAACAAAAGTAGAATCTTAAAAAAAGCAATTGAGAATAATCTAGTGTCTGCCTCCGATGCTCAAAATCTGGCAGACAATGAAATCTATCAGTTTATTTTTGCTGCTGGATTTTCTACTGCGGCTGAGGTAACTGATATTTCTGGTCGTGGTGTTGGAATGAACGTTGTAAACAAACTCATCCAAGATTTTAAAGGTAAAATTTTAATTAACACTACCGAAGGAGTTGGAACTTCGTTTACTCTTTGTTTTCCGCAAGCGTTAGCCATTATCCCCTCTATTTTGGTTTCTATGGAAGAAGAAATTTATGCGTTTCCACTGTCTGAAGTATTTGAAACAATTCGAATCAAAAAAGATCAAATCAATACTTTAGAAGGGCATGAGATTATCAACCTTCGTGGTGAGGTACTTCCTATTTACCGCTTGAACAAAATTATTGGTTTAGCTGATAAGCTTGATATGGAAGAAGCACCAGTGGTGATTGTTAATTATAATTCTAGAAAATTAGGTTTTATAGTAGATGAACTCATTGGCAAACATGAAACCGTAATCAAAACTCTAGAGAAAAATTACAAAAACATCAAAGGTCTAACGGGTGCCTCTATCATGGGTGATGGAACCATTATACTCGTTTTGGATATTGGTGGATTAATTGATATAACTACAACAACCTCAGTTAATACTTCCAATTTAGTCGGAAAAGAAATGATGCGACTCAATACTAGTCGATCGATTGATGTAAATACATCCAATGTAATTTTTAAAACACAAAGTTCCACAAACCTATTTAATAGTAGTTTACTCGGACTCCAACTTGTTGATAAATCTAAAAGGAAAAAAGATAAGTCAGAGCGCAAAAAAATTGTTACGGAAACAGAAACTGTAACAAGACATGCAGATGAGGCTGTCGTTTTAATCCCTGAAGCAAGACAAATGGAAGAAGAGAAAGTAGACAATTCCTATCTTGTTGTTAAACCAGAGACCGATGTAAAAGAAGTTAATATGAGCCAAATAGAAATTGAACCAAAGGAATCGTTAGTAGACACATCTTCGTCGGAAGATGAACATGTGAAAGCTAGAGAACTGCTAAAAGGATTTTCTGACCAAACAAAAAAGAGGGTAGAATCCTTAATTCCTGATAGACCAATCAATGAATTGTTAAGCAAAGAAGAAATACGAAAATTGGAATCGGTTGTAAATACAGGAATGATGAATGCCGGTCTTGTACTTTCTCAGTTGGTTGGATCTAACGTGGAATTATTTATGCCTGAGATTATGTTAACTGATAAAGATGAATTGGTTGGCGAAATTCGAGATGCAAATGAACACTTCTTTGGAATGAAAGTTCGAATGAACGGAGATCTGAACGGAAACTTGCTCATGATTTTCTCTGAGGAAAAAGGAAAAGAGTTAGCATATAAACTCCTCAAAGAAAATGAAACCTCTGATTTAGCTAAAAAACTTTCTGATGATTCCCTCTCAGTCCTTATGGAAATTTCCAATATTGTTTGCTCTAGCGTCATGAATTCTCTTTCCAATAAAGCTAAAGCGCAGATTATGCCTTCTGTTCCTGAATTAGTTTCAGGAAACTTCAAAGAAGTTTTAGACATAGTCAAACCTGAAAAAACAAAGTTTTTAAGTATGAACACTGAGTTTATCTACGAAGGGGATAATTTAATTGGAAATCTATTGTTTCTCCCTGACTTTGATGAACTTGTGAAATTGATTTCTAAATTGGCTTAGTAAAGAAGGATATTCAGTTGAATAGTAGTGTAGATTTTAGCAGAAAAATTAGAGCCATTGTAATAGATGATTCTGCTTTAGTTAGAAATATTTTAACTGATCTTTTGCAGTCTGATGGGACTATTGAAGTAATCGCTACTGGTAAAACCGGTCTTGAGTGTGTGCAACTTGCTGAAAAATACCAGCCTGATGTGATTACTCTAGATATCGAAATGCCAATTATGGATGGACTGACAGCTCTCGAGAATTTGAGTAAAAAAAATATTAGAGTTGCAGTTATAATGCTTTCTGTATTAACTCAACATGGAGCTAAGGCAACATTTCAAGCTCTAGAATTGGGTGCCATTGATTTTGTCCCAAAACCTTCCAGTGCCATGAAAATGGATTTGCAGGAAATTGGTTCCATTCTAAAAGCTAAAATACTTGGATATTTTGATCACGAAGTTAAGCGAAAAGCACCTAGAGTAAAAGTCAAAGTAGGAAATTTCCCTGAAAACAAAAAGGTTCCTATTCAAGCGATTGGTATTGGTACTTCTACTGGAGGTCCGAATGCTTTGCATAGTGTATTTAAACAAATACCAGCAGACTTTCAACATCCGATTTTTGTAGTTCAGCATATGCCGGCTGGTTTTACTAAGGCATTTGCCGAAAGACTGGATGAATTTAGCAAGATAAAAGTCAAAGAAGCGGAAAATGGCGAGAATGTAGTTTCGGGAACTGCTTATATTGCTCCAGGAAATTACCATATGAAAATCCAGAGGAAAGAGCAAAATGTTTCCATTGAACTTGAGCAAAGTCCTTTAGTGAACGGGCATCGACCGTCAGTAGATGTTACATTTGACAGTTTAAGGGCTTGCTACGGTAATGCATTAGTGGGAGTAATTATGACTGGTATGGGCAAGGACGGAGCTGATTCGATCAAAAGAGTCAAGGAAGTAGGTGGAGTTACTTTTGCACAAGATGAAAAATCATCTGTGATTTATGGAATGAACAGACAAGCAATAGAAGGCGGCGGGATTGACCAAGTTCTTCCATTAGCAGAAATTGTTCCGAATATTATACGTATTATTAAAGAAAGAGGAAATTAAAATGGCCAAGATTTTGGTTGTGGATGACGCTAAATTTATGCGAACTCTGGTAAAGGATGCTTTAACAGCAGTCGGTCATACTATTGTAGGAGAAGCGGAAAATGGTAATATTGCGATTGAGCAATACAAACTATTACGTCCGGATCTAGTAACAATGGATATAACGATGAGAGAAAAAGATGGAATCGTTGCAACTGGAGAAATTATTAAAATGGATCCAAAAGCAAAAGTGATCATGGTGACTGCGCTCGGACAAGAAGATTTATTAGCAAAAGCTATTAAAATGGGAGTAAAAGATTTTGTAGTAAAACCATTCCCACCTGAAAGATTACAACAGGCAGCAGCGAAGGCGCTTGGAATTTAGATTTTGAATCAATGGAAGTTACTGATGCACAAGAAGAAAAAGATTCTCTTCCATTTACAATCCGATGGAATAATCCAGAAGGTGGTTATTCCGAAGGACCCTTGTCTCTCCTATGGAGTTTAATCGAAAGTTATAAGGTAGATATTTTTGATGTATCTCTTTCCAAAATAACGGAAGACTTTATTCAATTTATAAAATTATCCAAAACAATCTCTATCGAACTCAGCACTGAGTTTATAAAAATGGCGGCTAATTTAGTTTATCTCAAGTCAAAATCTCTTTTGCCAAATCCTGGATTTGAGGAAATTGAATCGGAAGTTAAATTACCCAAAGAGTTAGTGGAAAAACTTTTAGAGCATAAAAAATTTCAACTAGCAGGTCGTAAGTTAGGCGAAATAGATGAGATAACTGCTGGTGTTTTTAAACGGGAATCTAACCAGATTTTAATTGATTTTCCAACGGATGAAAATTGGTTAGATTTAGATTTACTCGATTTAATATCAGCATTTAATAATATTTTAGAGACAAGAGCGGTTAATGAAGAAATACCTAACTTACTAATTGCTGATCAAGATTATTCAATAGATAAAAAAATTACAATGATAGAAGAATTACTACAACAAAGAAAAGAAATTGATTTTTCAGATATATTCGATTCGACAGAGCCGGATACATATGATGTGGTTTTTTCTTTTCTTGCACTATTGGAAATCGTAAAGTTAAAAAAAGTTGCCATTAAGCAACATAAAATGTTTGGAAATATCAAAATATTTTTGGTCAGTTGATATTGGAAAATANNGTCCGTGATTTACTAGATGAGCTTATGCTCGATTACTCTGAGAAAAACGGTGGCTTTTTACTAAAAGAAATTGCGGGCGGATACCAATTCTTAACCAATGAAGTGTACTATAAAGTTTTAGGAAGTATCTTTAAAGAGAAAAAACGAGAGACACTTTCTCGTGGTACGCTTGATACATTAGCCATTATCTCCTACAAACAACCAATCACTCTTCCAGAGATTGACGAAATACGTGGAGTATCCTCTCGAAATATGGTTTCAACACTTATAGCAAAAAAATTGGTAAAAGCTGTAGGACAAAAAGAAGTTCCGGGACGACCAACGTTATACGGAACAACCAATGAATTTTTGATCCATTTTGGTTTAAATAAACTTTCTGATTTGCCTATGCCCGTTGAAGTAAAAGAATTAAAATTTGAAGACTTGGATGATTTAAAACCTAAAAAAGAAGAGGAAGAAATATTCGATGAATGATGATTTATCCCATCTAAGAGAAAGAATCGACGAGTTAGATGTTGAAATTGTAAATAAAATTCAAGAAAGAGCCTCTATCGCAAGTAAAATTGGAGAGGTCAAACGTTCTAAAGGCGAAGAAATTTTTCGTCCTGACAGAGAAAAAGAAGTTTATAAGAAGGTAACAAAGAATAACCCCGGACCACTTTCTGACTTGGCATTAATTTCAATTTACAGAGAAATCATGTCTGGTTCAATCGCAATCGAGAAAGCACTGGATGTTGGATACCTTGGACCGGAAGGATCGTTTTCTAACCAAGCTACCAGAGAAAGATTTGGAGCCTCCATTAAGTCTACTCCTTTTACTTCTATCCCAGAAGTATTTAGAGCTGTTGATTCTAGACGTTGTGATTATGGAGTTGTCCCGATTGAGAATTCAACGGAAGGTCTTGTAAATTCTACCTTAGATATGTTACTGAATTCTGAATTATGTATTTACTCAGAAATTTATATGAGAATATCTATGCATCTTTTGGGATTTGAATCTGACTTATCAAAAATCAAAACTTTGTATGGAATTAGAATTGCCAATTCGCAATGTAAAAATTGGATCTCAGCAAATTTACCAAATATAGAAATTGTAGAAACATCCTCCACTGCAAAAGCCGCGATGATGGTTGCAGAAAAAAAAGAAGGAGTTGCAATTGCTTCTAAAATTGCTGCAGATATTTATGGACTAAATGTAATTCGTGAGTCTATTGAGGATTTGCCGAACAATACAACAAGATTTTTGATTATTGGTAAAGCTCAATGTTTACCTACAGGTCATGACAAAACATCGATTGTATTTTCTGTAGCCGATAAACCTGGTTCGCTCTACACAGCACTTAAACCTTTTTTTGAGAATAACATTAATTTAACCAAAGTTGAATCCAGACCCACAAGAAGGAATTCATGGGAATATAATTTTTTTATAGATTTCTATGGACATGAAAAAGATGAACTGATAGGTAAAGTTTTAAGAGATTTGAAAGAAAAAGCAACCTTTCTTAGAATTCTTGGATCTTATCCTGCTACTGAGCCACTACTTTGAATTCACCATTTAAAAATATTTTAATCTATGGGTTGGGGCTAATGGGCGCTTCCCTCTCCTTGGCGATTCGCAATAAAAAGTTAGGATGTAGAATTGTAGGAGTTGTGAGATCTCAAAAAAGTAAACAGGAAGGTTTGGCTCAAAAAGTAGCTGATGAAGTTTTATTAGAAGAAGATTTTTTAAAGTCCAATACTTGGAATGATTATGATTTGATAGTTTTTTCTTTGCCTGTGGATTTGACTTGTGAAAAAATAGAAATGATTCCAGAGGATTACAAGGGTTATATTACAGATTTAGGTTCCACTAAACAATCTATCATTCAAACAGTTGAGTCCAAATTTAAAATGGGGCATAATTACTATTCGTCTCATCCTATGGCGGGTTCTGAACAATCGGGAATGAGTTATGCAAAAGTGGATCTATATGAAAATCGACTTTGTATTTTAACAAAACCAAAAGGTGCTTCTAAAAATGCCATTGATAAAATCACAAAATTTTGGCAAATGATTGGATCTGTTACCATTCAAATGGATGCAAAAGAGCACGACGAAGTTCTTTCTTATCTATCGCATACACCTCATATACTTTCTTCTATTCTAGTGAACTGGGCTTACCACAATCCAAAAGTAAAATTTTATACGGATAAATCTCCCATTCCACTCACAGGCGGTGGATTTCGAGATATGTCTCGGATTGCTGGCTCTAATCCCGATATGTGGAATGCGATTATCAATACCAATAAAGAGTCGATCCATGGCTCTCTTTTAGAATTTAGAAAAGAAATTGATCAATTGATTTTATCGCTAGAAACTTCTAAAGATGTGGACAATGAGTTTTGGAAAAACTATTTTTTAGAATCTAAAAAATCTAGAAATCAACTTTTGAAGTTAAACTAATAAAAACACTTGCGAAATCTATCTACAGCGAAAAACTGACAACATACATCTTGGGGCCTATAGCTCAGTTGGTTAGAGCGGCAGACTCATAATCTGCGGGTCGAAGGTTCGAGTCCTTCTGGGCCCAAAAAAGTCTTTTTATCCTAAGAAAATCTTATCTGGATCTAGTCTTCGTAGAATGTCTAGTTCGTCTTGTGATGGTGGTTCTTCCATTAATGGTTGTCCCGCATAAGCATCCCAGGCAGTGTATTTCTCTACTGCGTCTTTAGGACCTAAATCGTAATCAATCGGTGAGGCTAAATAATGCGATAGTTCATAAATAGAATTGTCCTTATTGCGAGTAAATCTTCCAAACTGACACACTACTTGAAATACATTTGCACCCGGTGATGTGATATAACTAACATTATCCACAAAACGACTTTTGATAGCCTTTCCTACTACTAAACAATCAGCAGTCGATGCAATGTCATTTGCCCCACCTGAGCCAACCATGAATTTGCCGTTTGGAAGACGAGTGGAGTTAATATTGCCTAGCCGGTCAATTTCAGCTAAACCTAAAACACCAAGGCAATCTTTGGGAACTAACGTTCCTAAAATTTGAACAATATCTGAAAGTTGTTCAGAACGATTTGCATGTAGTTGGCTGAATAAAAATATATCACCATAGTGAGGCAACACTCCGTAAAATCCTAACTCAGCCATCACTTTCACTTTAATATTCTTTCGTTCTAGTAAATAAGCTGCACACCACGCAGCCATATGAGCCGCTCCAATGCCTGCGAGGATTGTCGAATAATGTCGATTAACCACGTGATCCACGATAGCTCTAGAAGCTATGATAATCATTTGTTCTGATTCGTTAGCCGGTGCTTGGGAAAGTTTTTTGTTTCTAATTTTTTGGGGTTTTTTTAGATTTTCTAATCGTTCTTCCCCGAGTAGATCTAAATAAGTTTCATGACCTTTTTTTAAATCAACCCACATTAATTCAAATACTTGTGCTGCAATATCAGAGTCTCCGACAGTTGCCGCTTCCATGATAAAATTATAATCGTCCCGATAAGAAGATATATCTTCAAAATCAGGAATACTTTTTAGGGAAAGTGGAACTCGAAGAGACTGAGGATGGGCACCAAAACGGGCTTCACAAACAGCTCTTACACAGACTCCNNACTATGTTTCCATTTTCATCTGCACAAACCCCATGAACGAAAGTGTAATCAGGAGTTAATGCGCTTACAAGAGTTAGATTCTGACCGGGGTTATTTGGATCTGGCACTACGAATACGGATTTGTTTAGCTTATCCCAGAACAAATCGCTTTCTACTAAAGACTTGGTAACATAATAGGGTAGGTGTTGTGCCCCTGCCATTAATCTTTGGATAAAACTGAGTAATGACCATAACTCTACTTCAAATGGTTGGTGGTTTAATACGTTCATATAAAGACGATTGGGTGCAGGTTTCGGGTAATTATCTCCTAAGAAACCTGTAATCGCTTTTTTGATTAGTTTTTTTAGAGTCAATACATGGGCTGTAGAATGAAATGCAACCGTGCTAATGGTAAAATCAGGATTGGTATTCTTGAAAACTCTGGCTAAAGAATTGATCAATGCGTTTGGTCTTCCTATAGTTGCAGAGATGTGAATATGCATATTCGGCTCAATAAATTGAGCTAACATTTCATCTGGATTTTTGAAAATCAATACGTCTTTTTTCATATTCGGTTCGGTGTAATTTTAAACTTTCTCAAAATCCAAGAAATGAGCAAGCATTTTAAAAAAGTTTTTTCTTTTCGCATTGGAAATTATTTCCATGTCATTAAGATAAGAAGAACTTTTAAAGATTGCCACCGATTACACCGATGGACACCGAAGAAAGATTGAATATTTTAAACATATCGGTGTTTCAATTCAATGCTGCTTCTTGGGGCGCAGCATAATGTGGTTAAAAAATTCTTAACTGGACAGCATTACACGATAGATCAGTTCGAGGTGACAGCATGAAAGTATCCCTTAACAAAATGATATTGAGTTAAGTTATTTCTTACTTTGCCTAGGGTGAATTACTAAATTAAACAGGATAATATTTAAAATGGAAATTGATACACAATCAGAATTACAACTTCATCAAACTATACAAAAGTTGGCGTATGATTCTGCAGTGTTCGTCAAATCTCAATTATGCGAAGGTATGACAGAGATGGAAGCGGCAGATTTATTAGATGAAGTTTTACAAAAAAAAGGTGTAAGGAATTTTTTTCATACTTCGTTTGTTTGGTTTGGAGATAGAACATCCTTTAAAAATTTCCAAACGTATTTTGATTTTCAACCAACTAAAAGAAGATTAGAAAAAGGAATGTGTGTGATTTTGGATACTGCGCCTGCACTAGAAGGAAGAGCATGTGACATTGGTTACTCTTTTTCCTATGGAGAAAATTCTGAAGTAGAGAAAGCAATTCAGGATTTAGAGATCTTCAGAAAAGTTATACTACAAAGAATTCTCTCTGAAAAAACGTTAGGCGAAATTTATAGAGAAATTGATTCTATCATCCAAGAGATGGGTTATAAAAATTGTCATCAAATGTATCCTGCTGGGGTACTTGGTCATAAGATCGGACGTTTGCCCTTTTTACAAATTCCACCAATCAAAGTGTTTGGGTTTCATGCGCAAACTTTTCTTTATCTGCTCGGAGAAACCATTGAAGGGATTCGACCTAAGTTTGGGTTTGGTAATCATTCTGTTGTTCCCTATTGGAATACATTTTCCAATCATCGAGCTGATGTAGGTTTCTGGGC
>DDBL01000132.1:26145-42136 GCA_002333425.1 Leptospiraceae bacterium UBA2033 | reverse complement strand
GCAACGGTTACACCGTCTTTTGTGATCGTAGGGGAACCGAATTTTTTGTCGATTACTACGTTACGTCCTTTAGGACCGAGGGTTACTTTTACTGCGTTAGCAAGTTTGTTTACACCTGCTAATAATTTTCTGCGTGCTTCTTCGTTGTATTCAATTACTTTTGACATATTTTATTCCTTCCTTATTTTACTACTGCGAGAATGTCAGATTCTCTTACGATTAAGTNNACTTCGATAGGAACAAGTTTGCCGTCTTCGTAACGACCAGATCCTACTTCGATAACTTTTCCTTCTTGTTGTTTTTCTTTTGCTGTATCAGGAACATATAAACTTCCAATTTTTTCTTCAGCCTCTGTTTTAGGCTCTATTAAAACTCTATCGCCAAGTGGTTTGATAGCCATATTTAAACTCCTTTCTATTTGGTATTTAGCACTATTCAATTTGGAGTGCTAATTTTTAAAGCCATGATATTTTAAGCCTCGAAAAAAATCAAGCACTTAAAGGTCGAGAGTGCTAAAATTTTATTTTTTATTTGTTAAATAGACTCTCTTTTAATCCCTTAGTGCCTCTGTGTCTCTGTGGCAATCTTTTGATTTTTTCTTATACCGATCTGACTTAATTTACAAGATTTGCTTGTATTTCCGAGCGAGAAAAGCAAGGATTCAGAAATGAGAATCGTTTATTTTTTATGTGTTTTAATCCTTGTTTCAATGGAAAGTTGCACTAATATCTACACCAGTTGTTTGACAAAGTGCCAACGTCGCACAGATTCCTGCTATCTGCTGGTGATGAATAACGGCGAGCCAACACCTACCTACCAATTTGGCGGGTATCTGGTATGCCAGCGCATTGAATCGGATTGTCAGAAATCTTGCCGAGGTGGCTCTTCTTCGACTTCCCCTTCAACAAGTTCTTCGCGAAGCAGTTCCTCTAGCAGTAGTTCGGGCGGCGGAAGTTCTTCTTCCGGTGGTGGAAGTAGTAGTGGAAGTGGGGGAAGTAGTCACGAAATTAAGCCAGAATTTTAAATTATTGAATAAAGGAGAATTAAATGAACACAAATAAAATCAAAGAAACAATCAATCTTACCCTAGAGGGTAAAATGACTTTTCCGCTAGTAGTTGGAACACTTATCGGAGAAGGTGTTGAATCCTACCATGTAGACTATGTTAGGTCGGAAAATACGTATTACCTGCCAAATGGAGAGAGTCACCGCGAGGCTATTCCACATAAATTTTCAAATCCAGCAAAAGAATTTTCTATGGATAAGGTTAAAGCAACGATCAAAAAGATTCAGGCAGGAGAAATTAACTATAATACTTTTTCGGAAGAAATAATACAAGCAGGATGTTGTTTTTATATTGCGTATCTTTCTGGAAGACGTGTGATCTACTTTGGTCGTGAGGGTGAGTTTCATATAGAACATTTTCCAGGTGCAAAGTAATTTCGCTGAGATTATCTATTAGCCGCTCCCAGCTTTTCAATTTTATCTAGCCATTTTTTTCTATAATTTTCTTTGGATAATCTGATAGGACCTATCGTTGTAATCCGCACCGGACTGATTCCGCAAAATTCAAGGGTCAATTTTTTCATGGCATTATGACTTGGTTCTCTATAGACAAACCAATAATACCACGCAGGTTGATCTAAAGTAGATATAATTCGTGCCGATTTATTTTTAAGGAGTTTATCCCACCAAACAGAATTTTCTCTTTTCTGGTAAGCGAAGCCAGGAAGAAATGTTCTGTCGATAAATCCTTTTAAAATAGCCGGCATAGAACCCCACCATACAGGATAAATCCATACGATATGCTCTGCCCATTTTATTTTTTCCTGAGCCTCAAGTAGGTCTTTTTCAAGGTCGGTTCTTTTGCGATATCCAAATTGGAGGTTTGGATTAAAGTTCAATTCTCTTACTATAATCTCCTTGACCTCTGCACCAGAAGCAATCGCTCCTTTCTTGTAGGCGTCTGCAATTCCAAAATTAAAACTTTCTTTGTCCGGATGTCCGTTAATAATAAGTATTTTTTTATTCTTCATTTTAAATCTTCCTCCTTTTCTTCACAGGTTGTGAATGATAGGGATAAATGCAAAGGCATTTTTCCAAGATTAGTTTGCAGCCAAATCCTGTTTGTCCAATTGCTAAAAGCTCATTTCTATACCTAATATTGAAGTGACAGGATTCATAAAGTCTAAGTTATTGTAAGTATATATTAAAAATTATAAGAGGATTAGCTCAATGGCTACTGCAACAATCGGTTTAGATAAAGAATCAGCCCTTAAATCACTTGCCGCGTCTGGCAATTTAATCGAAGAAATTACTAAAGGTCTCGCTACCCAATGCACCGTAAAAGGCGCGATTTCCGTTGGTAAAATGGATGAGAACCAATATGTATTTTATCAACTTTCCTGGATGACTGCCGAGCAAAAAATTGCGGAGCATTTCATTTCGTATGCTTGGGATTCCTCTTTTGGAACTGGTGAACTTGAGCAAGAAATGGCAATCGTATTTGCTGCCGAGGTGGTTTCTCATATTCGCTCCGAATTAATTTCTAAACCAGTTGAATACACTACTACTCACGAAAAAGTAACCTCAGAATTATTTAACTCTTCTGTGAATACATTCATCCAAGATTCCACAAAAATCGAACACTACTCTAGAATCATCGAAACAATTAATAAAGTTGGTCATGCGGGAGCTTATGGTTTAAGTGACGACCATGAATCTTTCCGTGANNCAAGATATTATTGATGGTTTAAATGACATGGGTTGTTTTGGTCTTTGTATTCCTGAGACTTACGGCGGAATCCAACCTGCTGACAAACCGGATAATATCAGTATGCTTGTGGTTACAGAAGAGTTGTCGCGCGGTGGACTTGGGATTGCAGGAAGTTTGATTACAAGACCAGAAATTGTTTCTAAAGCAATTCTAAAAGGTGGAACCGAAGCCCAAAAAGAAAAATGGTTAGGTAAACTTGCAAGCGGCGAAGTCATGGCGGCTGTTGCAGTAACAGAGCCAAACTACGGATCGGACGTTGCTGGTGTTATAGTAACAGGAACCAAAGTAGAGGGCGGCTGGAAAATCAACGGTGTAAAAACTTGGTGTACTTTTGCCGGTTACGCAAATGTCTTGTTAGTTCTCTGCCGCACTGAGTCAGACTTAGATTTAAAGCATAAAGGATTATCCATATTACTCGCTGAAAAACCTCGTTTCCTCGGACATAGTTTTGACCATAGACAAGAGGGTGGTGGTCGTATGGAAGGGAAGGCTATAGGAACTATCGGTTATCGTGGTATGCACTCTTTTGAAGTTTCCTTTGAAGACTATTTTGTTCCTGACGAAAACCTAGTTGGTGGGGAAGCGGCTCGTGGAAAAGGTTTCTATTTACAAATG
Source organism: Leptospiraceae bacterium UBA2033 (assembly GCA_002333425.1). Classification (GTDB taxonomy): domain Bacteria; phylum Spirochaetota; class Leptospiria; order Leptospirales; family Leptospiraceae; genus UBA2033. Next base: position 38,745 of record DDBL01000132.1, on the reverse strand, counting down.
GAAGGTTTTGCAGGTGGACGTATCCAAACTGCTGCCCGCGCGAATGGTGTAATGCAAGCTGCATTTGAAGCAGGTCTACGTTATGCGACAGAGAGACAAGTATTTAAAAAAACAATCTATGAATACAACCTCACTCAATACAAACTAGCTCGTATGGCAATGATCATCCAGGCTTCTCGCCAATTTACCAACTTTGTAGCTCGTCTCATGGACGACCACAAGGGGCAAATGGAAGCTACCCTCATCAAGTTTTATGCATCTAAAATATCCGAATGGGTTTGTCGAGAAGCAATGCAAATTCATGGAGGAATGGGTTACGCAGAAGAATACGCTGTATCTCGTTACTTTGTAGACTCTCGTGTATTCTCTATCTTTGAAGGAGCTGAAGAAGTAATGGCACTTCGCGTGATTGCGAAGGGGTTGCTTGAGGCGAAATTATAGGATTAGCCATGCTTCGACTCCGCTCAGCACTGGCGCTGGCACGGAGACACAGAGAGAAAAGTTTTAGGTTACATCGCTCTCATAAAAAAGGCATCTTACTAAGATGCCTTTTTTGTGTACGGGTTAAGTTGTATTAGACGTAATTTCCAATTCTTGAATTAAATTTAAAATTCAACTCAAATGATAATTCAGATTTTAGATTCTTAAAGAAATTTTCTATAAACACTTTATGTGCTTCATCTTCTCCTAAAATTCCATAATCTATTTTTTCAATTTGGAATGCCACCGAGTAAGCCTAAAGCCCAGTTTTCTCCGAGTGATTGTTCTAAATAATCTTTCGGGTAATTATTTTTTTCTAAAGAGTCATCAATTTTTTTTAGAATATCATTTTTTAAGTTTTTAACAGTAATAGTTTCCTCATTGTTATCAAACACTGTTACATTTTCAGGAAAATCTGTAAATTCATCTACTACAAAGGTAGAATGAGTAGTGAGGATAATTTGAATTTTCTTCTCTTCTGCAAGAGCAAAAAGTAAATCCATTACTTCACGAATTCTGCGTGGATGAATTCCTTTTTCTGGTTCTTCTAAAAGCAAAATCGGCGGAGGATAAGGCTGATGTACCACACAAAGTAATGCTAAAAAATAAAGTATTCCATCGGAAAGATACTCTGCCCAAATTGTATTTTCATAGGATTTACTATCAATTAGCCCGAAACGCTTAATTGTGTCGGTGGGAAATTTATTTCTAATTTCTGTGGGAACATAATCCAAACCTTCTAATCTATATCCTGAAAAATCTTTTGAAATAAGAGTAAGGGTTTTCTTTAATTCTTCTTTAATGTCTTCCCTAGAAGAACTCAAATAATCAAAAAAAGAAACAATATTGGAACCATCAAAATCAATAAATTTATCGCTTGTTAAACCATAAGGCTTTCTTAATTCCTTCGGTGCGATTTCGTAGATGGGGAAATTGACGAATTTCTTTATAATATTTTGACTTTTTTCAATTAGGTTTGTATCTTGAAGTAAAAAGCCATTTAAGTTAGAAAAAGTATCGGAAGCTTTTTTAGAAAGTGGAAGCTGCCTAAAGATAATTACTTCTCGTAGTTTTTCTATGTATAAAAATGAACTATCATTGTCTGTTAAAAACTTTTCTAACAAATTCATTGAAGTATTTATTTCTTTAGTAATCCCCCATTCAATCTTAGTTTCGAAAGAATATTTCTTAAAAATTGTTAGAGATAAATAGATCTCTGATTCTGAATTGCTTTCTGTGTCAAAGAGAAAAGACAAATTACAAATCTCCTGATCATTTTCGAGTCCTACAGAAGTTAACCATTTAGTATACTCTTCATCATTTACAGGATTAGCGTATTTTGTTTTAGCTTTGTATAGTAGATTCCTCTCAACAATCATAGATCCCAATCGAATCGCATGGAGCACATTGCTTTTTCCAGAATTATTTGGTCCGATCAAAAGATTTACATCATTTAAGTTTACGGTTACATCTTTCAGGTTTCGAAAGTTTTGAATTCGGACTTGTTTTAAGTTCATATTTTTACCAATCTAGAGGATACTCTTGCGTGACCTAAGCAAATTTCAAATCTTTTCCACGTTGAATTCTCTTTCTCTGATTATCGGAATAATCCATCTCTAAGTAAAAAAGAGTCTGAGAACTTTTTGTTCTTGACTTACAGGCTTTTTACTAGTAGAATTCCCATCGTCTTTAAATCATCGCTTGCTTGTTTCGTCTATCTTAGATTTTAAATGTCTGTTTATTCTGGGGGCAATGAGAGGATTTGTTCATAAAAGTCATGAAAGTCGAACTCAAAGTAAAACCACCTTATGCCATTTTTCGATTCCAAGGAGATCTTGGTTTTACTGAACTAGCTGCCATTCGCTCTAAGTTAAATCCAATCCTACGAGAAGCAAAACACAAAATCATTTTTGATTTGCAAGATCTGGAGTCTATCGACTCATCTGGTGTTGCTCTATTTTTTCATGTCGCCCAAGAAACTTCTTCTTACAAAGGTGGCTCATTCTCATTAACCGCTCCAGGTGATTTTGTGAAAGAGGTAATGGTGCTTTCTGGGATATATAATAAATTCGTTGTCCATCCTACTTTAGAAGAAGCGATACAGGTTTAATATTTAAAGATTACCATGCGAAGGCGCTGGTCGCGAATACTTGGAGCAAAGGGTGGAATTCGCACCGAGGACACCGATAAAAAACGATGGATTGTATTATTTGAAATAATTTGATTAGTGGATAAATATGATTAAACGCTATGTTGGAATGGGAGATTATGAAAAAATAGAAGTCGAGATTTTAGAAAATGGCTTCGTGGAATGTGCTTACGATTGGGATGGTGGCGCGCATAATCCCAATCGATCCAGAATGACAGCAAGACAATTTCTAGATAATATTCCTTATGACGTTCAAAGACTTCTTAGCCCAAACGACTTACAAGAGTTAACCGCTAACCTTGAAAAGTTTTGTTTATTTTAGAGATTCAAGTTTGATGTCAGGTTATTATTTAAAATGCAATAATTGAATCAAGACTCTTCACCTGCGCTCTTTAGGTTGAAGAATAGGAATGGAATTAAACCAACCATAAAATCTCTGTGGCTTTGAGTTACCGTGGCAAAAAACATTCAGTAGTTAAAAAATAGAATACAAAAAGAAAATGCTTGCCAATTAAGCCTAATTTTTTACTTTCAAACCCTGAAATGAGTTCTGTCGGATAACTGCGCGAATCGAAAGAGAGTGAGGAAAGTCCGGACACCGAGGAATGAATGAACCGGATAACATCCGGAGTGAGTGTTTCGCAAGAGATACTTGCATGGAAAGTGCCACAGAAAATATACCGCCTGATAAAAGTGGCAAAGTTGCCTAAGCAGCCAAGCTATATTCGGGTAAGGGTGAAATGGCGAGGTAAGAGCTCACCGCCTAGTTCGTAAGAAGTAGGGCAGGGTAAACCCTTCATGGTGCAATCTCAAGTAAGCAACCGTTTGAGCCCATTCCGCTAGGTTGCGGGTAGAGAGCAAAGAGTTTTAAGGTAACTTGAAACCAAGATAAATAGTTATCCATTGCCTAAAAGGGGTTAATCCCGATTAGGCGAGGACAGAATCCGGCTTATAGACAGAATTCATTTCTTCTTTTTTTTCTCTCCTGTCTCTTCACAAGCTTTTTTCTCACCCAGTTCGCAGGCTTTTTTAAAACTAACCGCAGAGTCTTCTGAATTTTTCTCCATCTTTTGGTATTTTCCTAAATCAAAATAGGCTTTTGCATTTTGAGAATCTTTTTCTAGGATAGACTTTACAATTGAGATTGCTTCTGGATTATTTCCATTTTTGGAGTATGTTAAAGCCATTCCCAATTTTGCATCAGTGTTATCATTAAAAATGGAAATTCCTTTTTTGTACAATTCAATTGCTTCTTCGTATTTTCTTTGTTTTCGTTTTAGGTCGGCTAATCCTTTGTAGCCGTAAGATTTAACTTCATCGTTTCCTATTTCAATAACACGGTTAAATTTTTCTTTGCCTGGTTCGTATTCTTTTTTTAGGACAAGAGTTTGTCCAAGCTCATAGTCGATCATATGTTCGTTTGGATCTATTTCTTTTGCTTTGTTGTAATAGGAAATTGCCGTGTCATAATCTTCTTTTTCGATAAACACTTCCGCAATGGCTCGGAGATAATAGCTATTAGACGGCTCAAGCTCGATACATTTTTCATAGGACTTGATTGCCATTTCTAACTTTTTTAAACTCAGATATAAGTTTGCAAGATTATCGTAACTAACGATAAGTTTTGGTTCTATTTGAGTTGCTTTAATGAAGTGTTTGAGTGCAGTTTCGGGTTCGCCTTTTTGTTTGTAGACATATCCAAGTTGATTTAAAAAAGTTGCCCTTTTGGGTTCTAGTTCAATACATTTTTGTAAATTTGCAATTGCCTCTGGATAATTCTTTTCTCGAATGGCTATGTTGGCAATTGCTTCATAAGGAATGGTGCTTTTAGGTTGTAGTTTTTTTGCTAGATTTAGATATTCATTTGCTTTTTTGTATTCTTTCTTTTTGATAAAATAATTAGCGTAGTGAATTTGAACTTGAAAACTACTAGGTTGCATTTCGTCTGCTTTGTCTAACCACTTTAAAGCTTCTTCCCACTTCTCTTGTTCTGCATAAGCCCCACTTATATCAGCGTAGATAGAAATTGTCTTGGGAGAAATTTCTAAAATCTTTTGGTATTGTTCGATTGCTTTGGCATAATTTCCAGCTAGTTTGTAAGAAAGACCGAGGTAATAATTTGTAGAAATTAAATTTGGATTTAATTCATGAATGGAAAGTAAATCCTTGTTATCCGGTGAAAGTAATTTTTTGTTTTCCCTTGCTTTGATTACGAATAATCGAATTGCAGCCTCTGCGTCTTTTGGGTCTAAGTCCACTGCTTTTTGTGCATGAAGTTTACTTTTTTCAAAATCGGGATCCATGTAGAAATAATAAAAGGATAATACGCGGTTTGCGGTGGCAGAGTTTGGGTTTAGTTCGATTGCTTTTGTTGCGGCTTCTAGTCCGAAGATTTTCATTTTTTCTGCACCGATTCTATCTCCAGTAAAATTCCTGAAGTCATAGAGTCTCTGATAAGTTTCGGCTAATGTGGCGTATGCGTCAGAGTAGGTTGGATCAAGTTCGATTGCTTTTTTTAAAAGGGGGATTGCTTCTTCTAAACTTTCTTCATCTAAGAGAATGAATTTTTCTCGCCCTTTCCAATAAAAATCGTATGCGTCGCCCACATTGGTTCCAAGAATGGAGATCGCATTTGCTGATTTTTTATTTGGTTTTACTCCAAATGTTTCTAGAATTTTTTCTTCCCATTCATCGGCAATCATGGGAGAGTTTTTTCCTTTGAGATTAATGTCTAGTTTGATAGAACCATTGGCTAGAAGTGCGTTAGTCTCCACATCTATCATAGTGCAAGTTATTCTTGCATCGAGACCTTCCCTAGAAAATTTTCCAATGACGATGGTATTGGCAGTCATCAATTTTCCAATTTGCACTGCTTTTTTTTCATCGTATTGTTCTGATTTGGCTAATTGTTGTTCTTCTAAAATTTTTTGGTAACTATTTCTATCTAGGACAAATATATTCTCTATCATATTGAGAGATCTAGCTGTGGCTTCGGCGAGTGCCGTTTTTAATTTCTCATCTCGTTTTCTATCATCGTCTAAATCAAATGGAAGAACTACAACTTTGAGTCGTTTGTCTTCTTCTACAATGAATGACTCAGGATTGTTGGGAGCGTCAAATAGCTTGTAACCGACAAAAGCATTTTCTGCAAAAAAAACAGAATTTTCAGAGGAACCATGTTTGAAGTTTGTCCCAAGTTTGATGTTATTTACTTTAAAATCTGCTTCTGTTTTTACGGTAAATCCATCTTTATTTTTAAATTCGATTTTGATTTTATCTACTTTTAAAACAGCTCCAATGTATTTCTTGGAGAAAAGTTCTTTTTTGTTTTTGAATTCTGGTTCTAGAGAAAGTTCTTCTAAAATGTATTGAACAGGATTTTCTAAAATCAAATCCATTGCCTGGATTGTTTCGTATCCCGCTTCAGCAGATAGAATTTCAGAAAATCCACCTTTGAGTTCCTTTAAGTCTTCTTTTGTATAACTTACTGTAATACTTTGTTGGATAGGATCTTGTTTTGTTTTTCCGCGCCAGAGTTTTTTATCAAATGTTTTCTCTTGTCCATCTGCCTCAATGTAACCCAGAAAGTTTCTTCCGGTATAAACTGGAAATTGAGTAAAACCTCGAATCTCTAATTTGTCAATTTTGCCCTGACCTTCAGTAGTTCTCTCACCTGTGGATTTACAAGTAGTAATCATTAGGGTTAATGATAGGAGTAAAAAAAATGCGATTTTATCTAAGATTATATGGTTATTCGGTCTCATAGTTTGGAGGGCGATTATATTTCGCTTAGATTCAATTGCAAGGTTTTTTCGGAAGATAATAGGGGAATATTTTTTGGGTTGAACTACGAAAAAAAAATACAAAACACGCACATTCTTTCAGTTTTTTGAACTAGTATTTGTAAGGAGTGCAGTATGGATTACAAGGAGTATTTGAAACAAGAGCAAAAAAAACGTAATGATGAGTTTAGGGGATTTGAAGCGGAGGGCTACGAGAATGGGATTAACATTTCATCGGATACCATTCATTATCCACGAGAGAATAATCCATTCACCGAAGTGAATTCAACTTTGTTAATTCCAGAAAAATACTACGAAAAGTTCAGAGAAAAAGTAGTTCTATACGGTGGGGTAAGGGCTTATGTAGCTCATCTGCTTTTTAAATACAAACTTCACATTGCAAATGGGCTTGTTCCTGCCTATTATAATCATACAACGAAATACCAAGAGAAAAACCAAAACTTGATTCGTGTAGCGTTTCGTCCGAGATTGGATGATTGGGCAGAGTTGAAGCTGTATCGTGTGAGTTTTGGAATGTCAATCTCGGCTTTCTTGGTTTACCTGCTGATCGCAGACTTTGTAGATTTTGCTCGAACAGTCTCGTATTTCTTGGGGGCTGTAGGAATTTCACAGTTCCCTGAATTAGACTTGTGCGCTCAAGTTCACTTATCCCGTAAAAATTTAGAATATTTCACAATTTTTCAATATCGAAGAAGTTCTGACAGTTAAAGAGCAGTCTCCAAGACTTGTTAAAGGCTACAATTTAACGAAGAAATAACTTATATGAGTCAAATCGAATAGGATATTTCTCTTAAAACCGTTTTTTGAATCCTTCTATGAGTTTACTCGGAGTATCCGCAACAAAGAATAGGTCTAGTTGTTCGCGTTTCATAAATTGTTCGTCAGCGATGTGGTGTAGGAAGTGAATGAGTTTGTTGTAATAACTCGCTGTATTGAGGATGCCGATTGGTTTAGTGTGAAATTTTAACTGAGCCCAAGTGAGGATTTCGAAAAATTCTTCCAGTGTTCCAACACCGCCGGGTAATATGGCGAAACCGTCAGAGAGATCATACATCATGGACTTTCGAGTGTGCATGTCTTTGACAATGTGTAAGTCTTTTAGACCTGTATGACCTTCGATTGGCATCAAGTGTTCGGTGATGACTCCTGTTACTTGACCACCTGAATTTAGAACCGCGTTTGCGACTTCGCCCATAATTCCAATATTTGCCCCACCGTAAACAAGAGCGATACCTTCTCTTGTCAAAGTTTCTCCCAGACTCTTTGCACTTTCATGGTAGATAGGATTATCGCCAGGATGTGCTCCACAAAAAACGCATACTTTTTTCATACTGTATGATTCGTAAAAACTATTCTAAAAGGAAAGTGAAATTTTATTTCGACGATTTTATTTTAGGTTAGTAAATCTTGCAGTGTTAGAAACTTTTTTCATTATGGCACAATGAATTTATTTTATAGAGAATTTTCGGGAGAGGGTAGACCACTAGTCATCATCCATGGACTTTTTGGGTCTTCCAAAAATTGGATTACAAATGCTAAAGAATTAAGTAAAAATGCTCATGTCTACGCTATAGATGTAAGAAATCATGGAGATTCTTTTCATTCCAGTTCTCATACAATTCAAGAGATGGTTCAGGATTTAAAAGAGTTTCTGATCTTACACAATTTAAAAGATCCGATTTTGCTTGGACATTCTATGGGTGGGTTAAATGCACTCCTTTTTGCGTTAACTTATCCTGAGATGATTCATTCTCTGGTAGTGGTAGACATTGCACCTAGATCGTATACGCTTAACTACGAAAGTGAATTTGCCGCTCTCAGTATGGATGTGAGTCATTATGAATCAAGGCAGTTGATAGACGAGGATATGAAAAAATTTCTTCCAGATACATTTATTCGCCAGTTTTTACAGATGAATTTAGATAAGACGGACACAGGATACAAATGGAAATTAAATGTAGATACTTTGAAAAATTCTAGAGATGCACTAGGACTAAATCTAACGGATACTATGCGTTTTGCGAAGAAATCCCTTTTTATTTTGGGTGGTCAGTCGGAGTATATTAGACAAGAGGATACTTTGTTAATACAGAAATACTTTCCATCAGTTACGATCAAAACAATCTTAGAAGCAGGGCATTACCTGCATTATACTCACTCAAAAGAATTTTTACAAATTGTATCAGAATTTATCCGCGCACTTTAAAAAAGTCTACACTCTTTTCTAGAGCGTTTGTTTTATTGGTGAAAGAATCTGAGAGTTCACGTAGGTTAGACGCTTCAGCAGAAACAGTTTGAGCAGTTGAGGATACGCTCATTATGCTCTGGTTGATTTCTGCTATTCCATTTTTTTGTTCTATCGAAGCGGTTTCAATTTCCCTAGACAAGTTTGTGACTTTTTCAGCGTTAGCCGCAATGCGATTTGCGTTTTCGACTTGTTTGTTTACTGCGACAATTACTCCACTTACAGAATTATTGATATTATTCACACTTGCAATAATTCCTTTTAGAATTCCAGCCACTTCGCCTACTTTGTTGTAACCCTCGGTGATTGCTTTTTCGGTTGAGTAGATGAGAGTTTGAATTTGTTTAACACCCGATACAGTTCTATCTGCTAGTTTTGTGATACTATCGGCTACTACTGCGAAACCTTTCCCGGCTTCTCCAGCTCTCGCTGCTTCAATTGCGGCATTGAGTGCAAGTAGGTTTGTTTGAGAAGAAATTTCTGAAATAAGACCAATGATCTCAGTGATTTTGGAGGAACTTTGTTTTATTTTATCCATTGCGACTATCGTATCATTTGCGATGGATTCTCCGCTTGTTGCCTTTCTTGCTGATTCATTTGAAATTTGAGAAAGTTTATCTGCTGCATTTTTAATTTCCATAAAAGAAGTGTTCATGGACTTGATGTTGGAATCAATTTCTTGCATATTTCTAGTTTGGATTCCGATACTGTTGGCAACATTGTCCAAAGAAGAGGTTAACTCTTCAATAGCCGCAGAAGACTCCTCGGAAGAAGAAGCCATATCTTGAGAGGACATATTTAGGTTGGAAGAAACCGCACCTAGTTCGGAAGATGACTTTGCAATTTCAGTAGATAGTTTTCTGATTTGAATAATCGAACTACTCAAATGACCTACCATGTCGTGAATACTGAGTAACATTTTTCCTAGTTCGTCATTTTTGTTTATGTCAATCTCAACAGTAAAATCTCCTTGGGATAATTTCGATACTACGTTCATAGCAACCCCTAAAGGATTTACGATATTGCGAATGGTAGAAAAACTGAGAAACAAAATGATTCCAGTAATAATCAGTGTCGCAAAAGTGATCACTGAAATAGTAGAGGCAAATTCGATAGTGCTTGCAGAGCTAGATTCTTTTGCTAGGTTATTTGTTAATTCATTTAGTTTGTTTAAAGTTTGTTTAGATAAATTAAATTTTGTAAGGGAAGCGGTTTTCATTTTTGCTTCTGCTTCTTTTGGTAATTTTTTTCTAGAAAGGGCTAACACTTCTGAGGTTGTGTTTTCATACTCGTCCCAGTTTTTTTGGAATTCTTGGTAAAGCACAAGAGTTTCTTTGTCTTTTACAATATTTGTGATGATTTCAAAGTTTTTGTAGATTTTGTTTTTGATTTTGCTTAGTTTTTCTTCTTGTTCAGACATTTCGTTATCAGAGCTAGCAGCAATATGGGCAAATTCAACTAACCTATAATCTGAGATATTTCCATTTAAAAAACTAATTTCGATCACTGCGGGCAAAAGCTCATTAGCCGCTTTGATCGTTTTTTCATGCATACTATTCATCTGGTAAATAGTAAAACCCGCAAACAATAAAGTTAATAGATTTATGATGATAAAAGAAATTATAAGAGTTCGTTTAATACTGGTTTTGTTTTGTTGTAATAGCTCAATCATACTATTAAAATATCGGTCTGAGAAATGATTTTAAATCGTTTTTTTGAAGAAGTAAAAATCTCACTACATGAACAAGATTAGTATGTGGTTAGCCACAGAGGCACGGAGACACAGAGAGTTTTGGGACTGTACTATTTTTATTATTAGTTGTCGATTTAAGGAGAGCTTATGAAATCTGTAAATCTATCTGTGCCTCCGGGACTGTGTAAAAGCATAGATTTCAGTTTGTAGAATGATTTGAAACATCTTTTCTCTGTATCTCAGTGCCTCTGTGGCTAATGCTTTTACACAACCCCAAAGGCACAAATTTCTAAAAAATTCTAAGGATTCAAAGACGTGCTAAAAAATAGGTCTGCGTTTCCACCTGAATAAGTTTGGGAAGCGATGGCGGCTGTAGTGTTTCCAGCGACACAAGTCTTTCCAAAGTTCGTCATTGCGATACTATACGGCAATACAGTTGCACCAGCACCACCTAAAAGTAGAGTTCCTTGTTTAACCAAGCTGGTATTGTATCTGGTTACGAATGTATCTTTCGTTCCCGTCTTGGTTTTACCATCTAGGTTACCAGCCGTGTCTCCAGCGATGAAGATATTGCTGCTAGAGTCGATGGTAATGGCACGACCAATTGTATCCACACCAGCTACTCCTAGGAGTGTAGCAGTTCCCTGTTTTGCAAGGCTACTGTTGTATTTCACAAGGAAACTGTCTTTGGATCCAGTTTTAGCAACTCCATCAAATGTACCACTAGTCTCTCCTACGATGTAAACGTTGGCGGAAGAGTCGATTGTGATTCCATATGCTCTTGCATCCACAGCAGCAGTTCCGAGAAGAGTAGCAGTTCCTTGTTTTGCAAGTGAGCTATTGTATTTCACTAGGAAAATGTCGTTTGTTCCAGTTTTGGTGACTCCATCTAAGTTGCCAGCAGTGTACCCTGTGACGTAAAGATTAGATGATGAATCGACTGCAATCCCTGTTCCAAGTGTAGTAGCTCCAGCCACTCCCAGTCTTGTGATATTGCCTTGTTTAGTTCCAGAAGAATCATACTTGGCAACAAATAAATCTCTTGTTCCAGTAGGAGCGATTGCATCTAAGGTTGCATTGGAATCACCCGTGATGTAGACGTTTCCTGAGCTATCAAGTGTCATAGAAACAGCTAGTGTAGTATTTGTTCCACCACCCAGTTGTCTTGCCCAAGTAAGTGTTCCGGCTGGGTCAATTTTGAGCACATAGGAGTCTGTTCCACCACCTGTTGAGCCTCTTGTCGCACCCGTGAAAGTTCCACTTGTGATTTTTCCAGCTACGTATACGTTTCCAGCACTATCATTTTTGATTGCATAAACGTCTGCGTCTGAGCCTGCTCCTGCGCCGAAGTGTTTCACCCACTGTCTAGTTCCGTTTAGGTCATACTTCACTACAAACAGGTCATTGTTTCCACTTTGTGTATTTCCGGTAGGAATTACTGTATCTGTGTAACCTGCCACATATACGTTTCCGCTACTATCCACAGTGGCTACTTTTCCGTTTACTGTAGAAGTTGCGTCAACACCTAACAGTTTAGTTGAACCTGTGGGAATTACAGCTATACTGATTGTTGCTGTTTTATTTCCTGTTACGTTACTTGCTGTAATTGTGTAGGTTGTAGCTAGGGAACCGGTTGTAGGAGTTCCACTGATTGCACAGGTAGTATTGTTAATAGTTAAACCTGCTGGTAGAGTTGGAGTGACCGTACAAGTTGTTACCGTTCCAGTGATGGTAGGTGTTAGAGTAGTAATCGCAGTTCCCTGGCTGTAAGTAAATGGACTTCCTGTGAATGTCAGAGCCGATGGAGCAGCAGGGTTTACTGTAATGCTAATGGTCGCAGTGTTTGAGCCAGTCGCATTTGTTGCTGTTACTGTGTAGTTCGTCGCTACTGAATCTGCCGTAGGAGTTCCACTGATCACACAAGTTGTTGCATTTATGGTAAGTCCTGCTGGTAGGGTTGGGTTTGTCGTACAACTTGTAACAGTGCCCGTAACCGTTGGTGTAATATTCGTAATTGCAGTTCCATTCATGTAAGTAAACGGACTTCCCGTGATACTTACTGTTGGTGCAGCTATCGTTTCTGTGCCGGTTCCAGTTCCAGTGAGAGTGCTTGCATTTACTCCGATTGTAACTTTTGCTGTGATCGTTCCGCCGGTTCCTTTGGCAGTAATCGTATACTCTCTTGCATCTGATTTATAAAGGGGAGTTCCGCTGATTACGCAAGTGTTTC
>DDBL01000132.1:9533-26138 GCA_002333425.1 Leptospiraceae bacterium UBA2033 | reverse complement strand
GGAAGAGCTGGACTAATCGCATAAGAAGTCACAGTAACTCCAGAAGGAACGGTTGGTCTAACAGCAGTCATTGCAGTTCCCTTGGTTAGGGTAAGTCCAGGTGGATCGTATTTAATGCCGGTTGGAGCGGTGGCAGAAGAGGTAATTACCACAGTTCTTTCCATTTTTGGATTTGTAGAAGGGGAGCCAAAGCCAACTAGAATAGGTGTAGAATCATAGATTGGAACTAACCTTTGACCTGCTGTTTTAGGTGGATTGGAAATGGATCTAGAAACTCCATCGAGTACAGGTGCTTGTCCTGGATAATGATTTACATCGTTTACACCATCGCCGTCGGTATCTAGAGAATCATATTTTCCGTCTTTGTCGGAGTCTGAGTATACAATGTCTCGTCTACCGTCTCCGTTTACGTCAATACCATCTACTTTTCCATCCCCGTCAGAGTCTACTAAAGTGCCTTCGGTTCTTCCGTCAGCGTCTAGGTCAATTGTATCTCCCACTTTAAAAGGGACACCTTTGGTGTGAATTGTAATGTCAGACGTTCCATCTTTGTTTGTATCAAATCCGTCAGGATAACCGTCACTGTTGGTGTCAATGATGGTCACTTCAGAGCCGGTTCCCCCAATGGCAGTGCTGAGTTTTGGTGTGGTAGACTTGGAAAAATAAAGGTCTGGTTTTCCATCTAGGTTCGTATCCAGTGCTTCTGGAATCCCATCATTATTGGTATCCAAAAATGCTATGTCGCCAATTCCATCGCCGCTTACATCAATCGAGTCTTTTTTTCCATCCATGTTTGTGTCGATTAGGATTCCATCTAGAGTACCATTTCCGTCTAGGTCAATTCCACCTAGCGCATAATCAATGATTGCTCCGTTTCCATCTATATCAAATCCTTCAAAACGACCATCGTTGTTTTTATCGAATGCGGTTGCTCTGCTGCCAGTTCCGCCAGTTCCAGTGCTAAGAAGGGGAGAAATTCCAGTGTTATAGAAGATTTCTGCTGTCCCATCTCCGTTTAGGTCAAATGCATCCGGTTTACCATCTCCATTTGTATCAATATAGGCAAAATCACCACGACCATCGCGGTCTAGGTCGATTGCATCTCCGATACCATCCCCATTTGTATCAAGGATGTTGGCGTCAGCCTTTCCATCTCCGTTTAAATCAATTCCTTGTAGAAGAAAACTTACATCCGCCTTTCCATCTCCATCAATATCAAAACTATCCTTAAATCCATCCGCGTTTGTATCCAAGAAAGATACAGTTGCGCCCGTTCCATTGGCACCGGTTGTCAGAAAGGGAGTTTGTGGATTACGGTAAATGTCTATAAATCCATCGCTATTGGTATCAACCCCAGCAATATTTCCTGTTCCTGCTCCAGTAGAGTCAATAACGGCAATATCTCCGATTCCATCAAAATTTAGATCAGCTGAATTCAATCGACCATCCCCAGAAGGAACCAAGGCAGCATCAGTAACACCATTTCCGTCGATGTCGAGCAGAGTAACACTTGGTCGATTGGTTAATGCTAGATAAGCTGCTGCGCAACCTTCTAAGGGCAAACCCTTGTTTTTGGAGCTTTCTCCAAGCAAGGTATCCATAAAACCCTTAGAGTTTTTAGAGCCACCTCCCGCACAGGGTGCTCCTCCTTTTTTACTGCTCGAGTCGCAGTTAACCAAACTCAACGAAACGAGTCCGGCTAGAATAATTGTTATTACTTTATGCATAAATTTCTTCTTAATCTCCCTATCCAACTGCATACCCTGTGAAATCGAGAATAAGCAAGAAGATTCACAGTGACCCAACTCCTTGTCTTCCATAGGTAAATAGAAAAATTTCGTAAAATCACTGTTTCGTCTAAGGGAAAACCATTAGATTTGAAAAATAAAATCTTGTTAGAAAGCTAATGTTTCACTTGATAAGCGATAGATTGTAAAATCACTAGGAAGGTATTAGTAAGATGAGAAGAATAAGAATGTGGAAAGTGCTTGTGGCACTATTATCTGTATCGTTCTTGATTACGGGCTGTAGCGATACAAAAAAGAAGCCCTGTGACAAGAATTCGGTTTTAGCGTGTTTGTTTGCAAGTGGGCTAAATGCAGTAAGAGGTAGTACACCTGTATCTGTGGACGTAGACGGAGATGGAGTAATAGACGGAACTTTGTTATCCTCCAAAAACGATGGCATACTAGATGTGATAGACTTAAACAATGATGGAGTAGGTGATATTCGTTTTATCGACTCAACCGGAGAGGGTAAGGGCAACATCGACGGATTGGATATAGACAACGATGGATTCATAGATATATACAAAACAGTAAGTGGAAGTACTACAACACTATCTACCAAAAAAGGTGGAAGTGGAACTACGGTCAGTTTTCTAGACACTAATGCAGATGGAAAAAAAGACGGATTTGATTTAACTAAAGATGGTGTATCAGATACATTTTTGACATTAAAAGGCATTGACTTAAACGGAGATGGAAAGGCAGATGCGGGTTTACTTGACTCAAACGGAGATGGAGTGATCGACTCGATTGATTTGGATGGGGATTTAGTAGCAGACGTTAGTTACATAGATACAAATGCCGATGGGGTAGCCGATGCGTTTGATTTAAATGGAGATGGAACCGCCGACATATTTTACAATGTAGGAAAAACACCTTTACTAAGCACTGTGACTGATGGTGGTGGAAGAACAGTATTAGCCGTAGACAAAAACAGAGATGGAAAGTATGAAGGTTTTGACCTAGATGGTGATGGTGCAGGAGAATACGCAGTAACCGCTATCGACTTCGATGGAGATGGGAAGTTTGATGGAAGTTTAATCGACACGAATATGGATGGCAAATCGGATTCGATAGACATAAACGGTGACAATATCGGTGATATCGCTTTCTTGGATACGGATAACAACGGTATACCAGAAGGACTAGATACAAATTTAGATGGCACTGTGGATGTGTATTTTTCAAAAACAGCAACTCAGAAATTGAGCACACTAATAAACGGTGGCGGAAGTGCAGTAAAAGCAATCGATTCAAACGGTGACGGATCGCCCGATGGATTTGACACAAACGGAGATGGAACGATCGACGTAACCATTCACACTCGTGGAGTTCCGTTTAAGGCAGGCGACAAAATCGACTTAGATGCAGATGGGAAAATAGACGGAACCCTCGTCGATAAAGACAGTGACGGAAAGGTAGACGGAATTGACGTAAACGGAGACGGTAGACGCGACATCGTGTATTCAGATGCAAATGGTGACGGGAAGTATGATAGCCTAGACTCAGACGGCGACGGAGTAATCGATGTTAGCCACAAGCCAGGTCAAGCACCTGTGTTGTCGAATTTGAAGAATGGAGGAACAGCTTCTAGTGATGGCGACAAACGAGTAGTAACCTCAAGTGGCACAACTTCAATAGTAGGCTTTTCCACGATAGACGATCAGAGTTACTCGGTAGTAGCCCCTGTTGCGATTTCATCCAGTGATGCAGCGCCGCAAGGTTTGAAGTATGACCCATCTAGTCTGAGTTTGGTGAAAGGAACAGCGATGACCGCAGTTACTCCAACCGTAAGTTCAGGGACAGTAAGTTCTTACAGTGTAAGTCCTACATTGCCAACCGGAGTGAGTTTAAATACAACAACTGGTGCGATAAGCGGCACACCGAGTGTTGTGCAACAAGCGGCAAACTACACAGTAACCGCAACTAACGCAGGTGGAACAACTACGAGTGTGGTGTCAATTGGAGTTGATTCAACCGACGCAGCAACAGGCTTTTCTTACAGTTCTAGTAGTGTAGAAGCGACAGTGGGAACAGCGATTACACCTCTTTTGCCTACGATAGCCGGAACGATCGACTACTGCATAGTATCCCCAAAACTACCTGCAGGATTAAGATTAAACCGAACCACCTGTGAGATCAGTGGAACACCAACCAAATCCCAAACTGCGACTAACTACACAGTAACCGCAAAAGGACCTGGTGGAGATTTAACTACGACTGTTTCAATCAAAGTAAACGCAGCTACACTCGTACAGACAGGAACCGGAACGAGCACCGGAACCGGAACCGGATCTGGGACAGGCACGGGAACTGGAACAGCGACCGGAGCAAGCACGGCAGGAACGATTACTTATACAGGTGGTCCGTTTACGTATGTGAAAGACGCGGTAATTACAACACTCACTCCCACTACAACGGGAACGATTACAGATTGTACTGTTTCTCCTACTTTACCAGCAGGACTTACAATTAGCACAACGACATGCGCGATCAGTGGAACTCCTACAGCAGAAGCAGCTTTAACCGAATACACAGTCACTGCAAAATACGGAACTGCGTCTACTACTGCAAAGGTTAGTTTAAAAGTGCGCGCTGCCGGTTCTATTTTCGGAGCAACCCAGGCAACTAGGACAACTGCCAACGGTATGAAAATGGTTGAGTTCAATAATAAGCTCTATATCATATTTGACCAATTCGTACCAAACGCTGCTGGTTTTCCTTTTAATACGAGAGTGGCAGAATGGGATGGAATGGACGTTGTTAAATACGTAGATAATGGAACAGGGCTTAGAAAGCGAACTTCTACAGACGGAGGTCAACACTCGGTTTCCCTCGCTGTATTTAATTCCAAACTTTATGCTTCATGGATTGATCAGAATGCTTCCTTAAAAACGCAAATTCGTGTAGCAGAATGGGATGGAACGACAACTTGGAGATTTGTAGATGGAGATGGTGCAGATGGTATCAATAAGGATGTTACCAAGAGTGCACTAAGACCAGTTTTAGTTGTATTTAATTCTAAACTTTATAATGTTTGGACAGAGGACAACAAAATCAGAATTGCTGAATGGAATAGAACTAGCACATGGACTTCTGTAGATGGCGATGCAACCAATGGTCTTGGTGCGGGTACAGAACCGGAAGCATTGGTCTTTAATAGCAAACTCTATGTAACATGGGCTGATACGGTAACTACAAATACGGTGCGTGTGAAAGAATGGAATGGAACAGCATGGAGTTTTGTAGATGGAGGTGGTATCAGAAAAGACGCTGCCAGAAAAGCAATTGCAAGTAGCTTGGGTATATTCAACAGCAAACTCTATCTTGTTTGGTCAGAAGGGGCAGTTTTTCCTGATCCTGCTCAAGTGCGAGTTGCCGAGTGGGATGGAACAACTACATGGACGTTTAAAGACGGAAACGCTACTACGGGAATCAACAACGACACAACGAAAGGAATTGGACAAAGTATTCCAAGGATAATTGTCTTTGATGGGAAATTATATGCTACCTGGGTAGAAAGTATAGACACGATGACTCGGTACGTGCGCGTGAAATCTTGGGATGGAACCAGTTGGACTTCTGCTGATGGAGGTGCGGCTGCAAGTGCAATCGTATCTGGAGTCACAGGAATGACAAATCAGCACAACTTCCAATTTCCAATTGTTTTTAAATCTAAGTTGTATATAGGTTGGACAATTTCTTTCCTAGAACTTTCCGTGTTCAGTGGAACAAACACTTGGACAAATCAGTAAAATAAAGTGAACTCGATGTAAGAAAACTTTCAAAGATTACCACCGATTACACCGATGGACACCGATAAAAAACCAAGAAATTAAAGACATCGGTATTTATCTGTATAATCGGTGGTGAAAAAAATCTTACATCGAATTCACGTTAACTTAAAAGAACTGAAAATCCTGTTTACAGGAAACTCTATTTAGCAAAATCTGCTGAAAGGTTTAATTGATGTTAAAAAATTTTACAACAAAATGGAAAAAAGTTTTTGCTATATTGTGTCTAACGTTTCTATTTTTTAGTTTTTGTAAACCAGCTAATGTAGAAAATAAAGACAAAAATCTATTTCCATACCGCAATCAAAAAATTACTTTTTTAGTTACCATTCCACAGGCTGGGTCTGCCAAAGCGATTGCAGATTGGTTTACCCAAGAAACAAAAGCAGTTGTTCAAATAACGGAAGTTGGTTACGATGAAACTTTTAAAAAAACGATAGACGATATAAATTCCACAAATCCCAAGTATGATATTTTAACGATATGGTATCCTGAGTTAGGAATCCTTGTCAAAAAAGATGCTGTAATTGACTTAACAAGTTGGATAGAAAAAAATCAAAACACTATCAAACCAAACGATTTTATTCCTAGCATTTACAATGCGTATACATTACAAAGAAAAAAAAAGATGGGCACTTCCATTTGATGGTGACACTCATATACTTTTTTATCGCAAATCACTTTTAGCCAAACACAATTTAGCTCCTCCCGAAACTTGGGATGATTTTTTATACGTTAGTCGCACGATTACCGAAAAAGAAAAAACAAATGGAATTTATGGCTCAGCCATCATGGCTTATAAAGTTCCCGTGCTTATTCTATCTAGTTTTTTAAATCGTGTGGGCGCGTATGGTGGACAGTTATTAACTCCAGATGGAAAACCTTCTCTTGACACTCCTGAAGTTTTAGCTGCACTGACAGCCCTAGTGGAACATTCCAAGTATGCGCTCCCATCACCACTGGAAACTAGTTTTGAAGTATCTAGAGATGCATTTTTATCAGGAAGAGTTGCCATGGTAGAACAGTGGACTGATCTAGGTGTGATGGCTGAAGATAGTAGCGAGTCAACTATACGAGGAGATTGGGGGGCTATCCAAATGCCAAAGGGAATTGGCAAAAAGGCACGTCATGCGCCAGCGTTAAATGCTGGTTATGCGCTTGGAATTTCTTCCAAGGCTCCCAATTTAGAATTAGCGAAAGAGTTTCTTTTATTTGCTACTAGACCAGATATAATGGCAAAATACAATGTAATCAATGGTGGAACTGATCCAACTCGAATATCTGTTTTAACTTCTGAGGATTATCGAAAGTTTGCGCCATTGGTTAGGGATGCAGCGCAAGCGGCAATAGAAAATGCAACTCCTTGGACAAACGTTCCTGAAAGTACGGAGTTAATGGAAGTGTTGACAGAAAATTTAGTTTTGGTTTTGCAGAATCGGATTTCCCCCAAAGAAGCTCTTTTAAAAACACAAAAAAGTTGGACTGAAATTCTACTTCAATCCAAATAGGATTTGTATGGCACAAAGATTCCTATTCTGGCAAAAACTTCTCATTTTAATGGGTTCTGCTATGTTTGCCTTGGCTTGTGGATTTTCTTTGGCTGCATGGTATTCCTTTCACCAAGCCCAAACACAGATAGGAATTGAAGGATATGAAATTTTATCCAAACAAACAGAACAGTTTTTAAAAAATCAAGTAGAGGAACGTGCTAGAAGTTTGGCACTTCAATTTGCGGAAACTCAATCTATTGCTTCGTATGGAGCGGGTGTGTTGGCAGTTGAAAAAGAGACTAGTTTGAGTAAGGAAATGCCAACTTACATTTTACAGAATCTATTTAAGTCCCTAAGAAATTCAAATACGAAAGTCTATTTTAGCTCAACAAAAACCGGGATGGTGATTTACCCTTCTGATTTTAAATTGAACTCTGGAACGTTTGGAATTTCTTTTCAGCTTTCTCGTTATTTTCCAGACAAAAAAGATTTTGAAAAAGCGGAAAAAACAACTCTCTGGAGTAAACCACATCCAAGTGCTTTTGATGGAGGTTATGATTGGATGGTGGATGTGATTGCTCCGACTAACAAACATAAGCCGTATGAAACTTTTATTGGAATATCTATTTCCTTGACTGATTTGATTACTCAGTTCAATCAACTTCATCCCACTCGTGGGAGTTATTCTTTTCTGATGGATGAAAATCAAAATTTAGTAGCAGCACTTCCTCACGCAAGATTAGAATTAGCTCCTAAAGGAAAGTTTGTAGAGAGAGGATTAATCAAATTAGCCGATAGTGAGAGTGAAATTTTAAACACAGCTTTCAAGGAAATGGGACTTGGAAGATCTTCGGTTATGAAAATTCCAATCAAGGGAGAAGAAAAATACATTGCATTTCATCCTTTGGAAGGTATGAACTGGAGATTAGGAATTGTAGTTCCTGTATCTACGGCTACTTCTGCTTCGGCGCAGTTACAAACGATAGTGGAAACAGGTATGAAACAAGCTATATTTCGTATGTTATTGGCAGCTATCATAATATTGGGTGTATCCCTTGTTATTGGAAGTTTATTGATTCGTCAATTATTGATTCCACTGCACGAAGTATCTGTAGCTTCTAGAAGTATGGTGGCGGGGGATTTTAAACATAGAGTGAATGTTACCAGTAGTGATGAAATTAGCCATTTGGCGCAAGTGTTTAATCAAATGGCAGATCATATTCAAGTTTTAATTTCCCATTTAGAACAAAGGGCAAATGAATTAGAACATTTGAATCAGTCTCTAGAAGAAAAAGTAATAGAACGAACCAGCAAATTAGAAGAGCGAACAAAACAGTTAGACGAAACCAATAAAAAACTTTATATCGAAATTCAAGAAAGAGAAGATGCACAAAACGCTCTTACTGTGGCAAATGAAACATTACAGCGATTAGCCACACTCGATGGCTTAACCCAAATTCCTAACCGAAGGTATTTTGATGAAAAACTAAAAGAAGAGTGGAGTCGTTTAGCAAGAGAAAAACAACCTCTTTCTTTAATTCTATTTGATGTAGATTACTTCAAACAATACAATGATTTTTATGGACATCTATCGGGAGATGCCTGCCTTATTGAGATTGCAGGGATTGCATTAAAATCAATCAATCGAACTGTGGATTTTGTGGCTCGTTTTGGAGGAGAGGAGTTTATTTTTGTTCTTCCAAATACAAATGAAGAGGGAGCAGTTATGATTGCAAAACGCCTCATGAAGAATATCCAAAAAGAGGCAATCCCACATGAAAAGTCCACAGTCAATCAATACGTCACTGTTAGTCTTGGGTTAGCAACGATTATCCCCAATGCAAACATCTCTCCTGATGAGTTAATTGATCTAGCGGATAAAGCCTTGTACACATCAAAACAAAACGGTCGCAATCGTTACACTCAAGCCTAATTACGTGTAAGTGCTTTATCTATTTGGGTTTTTAATCTTTGGATTTTTTCATTTTCAGGTTGAAGCCTTGAGGCAGATTCTAAAATTTCTTGTGCTCTAAAAAGTTTCCCTGAAGATGCATAACTTTGAACTAGGTTGATTAGATTTTTTAAATGATAGGGGTTACGAATTCTTACCCGCTCTCCATAATCAATGGATTCTTCAAAATTCCTATTTTTTTTATAGGCATATGATAGGTAATAAAACATAATTGTATCTGATGGAATTTTTTCTAAGTATTCTTGAATGAGTCTAATGCTTGTTGTATATTGTTTTAAACGAATGTACGCAATACAAATATATTTTAGAGCATGTAAATTTTGAGTAGATTCATTGTAATATTCTTCAAGTTTTAGATTTAATTTTTCTAAAGTTTCTTCGGTAATTTTATCAAAACCAATTTCTATTTCTGGGGATTCTTGGTTGTCCATTGTTTGAATCGCTAAATTGGGATTTGTGTATTCTATTCTTACTAGCGACAAATCATCCGTAAACTCTCCTATGTGAGTTAGCTCTTCATATATTTTATTTAGATCCCCTTCTGCTTTTTTGGTTACTTTTAAAAATGCATTTTCATCATAGTTTAGAAATTTTTCGCCAGTTTCAGTATCGGGTATCATAATATCATCTCGTCCATCTGAACCGTTGATGATTATATCTCCATCTCGCATTTGAAAAGTTTGAATAAAAATAAAATCATCTACAATACTTGAACCAAGTTTTCGATACATTTTTTCATTCCCAATAAAAGATGGCTCCCCATCTCTAATCAGAACAGTACATGGGTGTTCTGCATTGATCAAATATAAGAGCCCAGAAGTATTATCTAAAACTCCCATCACAACAGAAATCAACATGCTTCCTTCAAAACTTTCAAAAACTTTATGCATTTCGATAAAAGCATTTTTAAGCCATCTTTCAGGAAATTGATCTTGCACTTCGGGACTTAGAATAGTTCTTTCAATGATGGAATTAAAAACCGCACCAGTAACAAGTGCTCCACCTGCGCCTTGCATAGATTTTCCCATTGCATCTGCATTCAAAAAAACAGTCATTGGTTTTTGACGAAAGTAAATTGTTTTGGATCTGCAGAGATCTCCGCCGATTTCAGATTCCCATTGTTTGAACTTAAATTGTTTTTTTTGTTTAACTAAAAAATCTACTTTTACATTTTGTGAATTCGCTTGATTAGCCCCAAGTGGTTGCAGTAATAAAGATGTTAAAAAATAATCTCCATCTTGTTGGTCTTTTAAAAAACGGATTTCATCTAGACTTTTAGATAATTCTTTTGTTCTGTCTTCTACTTTGTGTTCCAAATTTAGATTTAACTCTTCTATTTCATTGTGAACAGAAATAAATCTATTTGCAAGTACGCCTGCAAAACCAACAATGTACATAAAAAAAGCATACTTCACAAAAGAAAGACCTGAATTCAAAAGAGCAGAATCTAATATGTCATAAATCCCTGCAAAAATAAAAAAAATAAAACCGACTAACAGCCGTTTTGCGTTTGGGATTTCTTTTTTAATTGCATCGTAAAAAATTTTAATCATAAGCGGAAGCCCATAAAATAACATAGTAACTTGCCACAATCTTAAAATATATTCAGCGTGGAACATCTCAGGACAAAAAACAGTAATAAAACAAAGAGTATAGGAAAAGTAACTAAAAAACTTTGTCCACTTTCTAGCTGTATGAAAAAAAAGAATGTCCAAAGACTCTATTAGAAATAACGCACCCGGATAGAGTATTGTAAGCTCTACTCGTTGAATAATGGCAGTATCCCAATTGTGTTCAAAAATGGCAGATGACCTAGTATAAACATAAACTCCAATAATGAAAGCGAATGCTCCATAGTAGAAATTATAAAGTTCTATTCGTCTTCTATAGAACAAAAATAAATGATAAAGTCCTACAACCAAATAAACAACAATAAGTGCAAGGGAGACTCTATCTTGTTCATCATATTTTAATGTGTCATATAATCCAAAGTCATAGTATTTTGTTAAATAAAAACCAGTATGATCGAATTTGGGATGACCAGAAATTTTTACTAGCAGATGATTGTTATTAGCCTGAATAAAATTTTTCGGAACTTGCCATACTTTTCCACGAACCGTTCTATGAAAAGTTACTTTGTTATCTGTGATTTCTCCTTCTTTTGCGATTAGATTTCCGTTTATGTAAATTTCAAATACTTCTCCGATTTCTCCGAAGCGAATACCCGTTTGTTCATTATGATTTAAAATTTCGTTCGGAATATCGAAGTAGGTAATCAGCGTATAAGTCGCAAGGTCTCCCTCTTTGGAAAAAATTTTATTCATCCAAATAGGAAAATGATCTATTTTTTTCCAAGATTGATCTGGCTCTCGAATTTCAAAATAACTAGGTTCAAATGAATCAATAACATACCAAAAATTGGGTTCACATTCTTTTTGTTTACTACAATCTTTTGTTAAATCGACAGAAATATTTTCATTTGCTTGAAGTTGATGTGAAAGTATTGATAATAAAAGTAATAAGATGTATTTCATTTTAGTTTGTTTTCTAAATTTATTTTTTTTGTATCTCGTCTCTCATTTTTCTAATCTTAGTTACAACGTTCGTTGATAACTCGGTGTATTTGCTTTTTGCATCAATCATTGCTTCTGCTTCAGCAATATTTCCTTCATCTATCTTTCTAATAACCCTTGCTGCACATTTATGAAACTCTGCATGTTCTTCTTTTAAAGATTTATAATGTTCATTTGATTGATACTGTGCTCCTTCTTTATAAATCCATTTACCTAAACTACATTCATTGTCTTTTTCTACAAAGTCAGGATTTAAAGACTTATCTGCTTTTTTAATGTAAGTCCTGAGTTTTGCTTTCCAATCAACATGAGCTGAAATTGCGTCATCAAAATTCATTTAATTTTCCTATTTTTTATTTTTGTTAAACCAGTTGATCCATTCATTTTTACTAGAAAAGGTTTCACCCGATATTGCCTTTAGTGCTAATTGTGCTCCACTTATTGTTTCTGCATTCTTATTGCTTTCTAGGATTTTGATTAGGGTTGGAATATTTGATTTATCTTTTCTTTGTAAAATGGCTTGTAAGGCTACTTTTTGGATATTAGTTTCATCGGATAATGCGTATCTGTCAAGGATTTTTGCAGATTCTTCTCCTGGAATAGAGGCAATGGATGTAAGTAACGCCGAGGATAATTCTTTGTTTGACTCTACTTTTTTTGATAAAAATTCTAAACTTTTAGGAGAACGGATTTGTCCAAGACTTTCTATTGCAATTCTAGTTAATTTATTATCTTTCCCATTAGCCGCTTCTTGTAAAAGATCAATTGCATCTTCTGCATTTAATACGCCAAGCGACCAAGCTGCACCATACCTGCCTTCTCCCTCTTTTTCTTGAAGAATTTCTTTTAGCAGTGGAATACTTTCTTTATTTTGTAACCAACCGAGCGATTGGGCAAGAATTTCTCTGTCAGGATTCGATTTTTCCTTTGTTATACTTTCTATTTTCTTTCTAGCAGGTTCGTATTTGTATTTTCCTAATACAAATGCAGAAGGGGCAAATACTGATTTGTCGCTTGATTCAAGGACCTGTAAAATTCTATCTGCTGTTTTAGTATCAAATAGGGATGCCATTACATCTGCTGCACTAAATTGTATTTCGCGATTTTTGTTTTTTAAATATTCAATTAGTAGTGGATTAGCAGAAGTATCTCCTATTTCCTTTAAAGCAAGGCTAGAATTTTCTCTACCTTTTTCAAAGTCACTTCCGATTGCTTTTGTTAGGATTGGAATTGCTTTTTTACTTTTGATTCTTCCTAGTCCAAGATAAGCTGCTGCAAGAGTAGGGGATGGTTCGCTACTCTCGGCAATTTGTAATAAGATAGATTCTCCTTTGGCTAATTTTAATTTGCCGATAACCATTGCATAGGTTTTAGCTTTCTCAAAGTCTTTATTTTTTGTAGCCATCGAGATAATTTTTTCACTACCAGTTTGTATTCCAATTGTAGAAAGTGCCTCAACAGCAAGGAGTCGATAGGTATGGTTATCAGAATCTAGATAGGGAATAATTGCGTTAGCCGCAGTATTGTCTTTCATTCGAGTCAGTGCATCTAGAACTATATCAGGAGTAATTTCGTTGTCTTTAAAAAGATTTACTATATCTTTGGTAGAGTGTTTATCCTCCAAATCAGCAAGGGCTAACGCTGCACTGCCTCTCACTGCTGGATTAGGATCATTTTTTAGTAGAGAACGAATGTCTGGTAAAAAGTTTGTATCTTTTACTTTGGCTATTTCTACAAGTGCAAGTGATCTATCCTGCCAATTTGCTGAGTTTAAAGCTCGTGTGAGTTCTTCTTTAGTTTTCATTGGCTCTTCTTGGATCGTAGGAAGTGTATCAGGTTTGTCCGGTCCTTTGCAATAAGAAAAAAGAGCGAATAGAAGAAAAATAGATAATAGTTTCATAGTATTTTTATATTTCATGATATGTATTGAATCAATTTTAATTGAGAATAAAAAATTTGCAAAGGGTAGAGACGCGATTAATCGCGTCTCTACAATATTTAAGTGTTAGGAATCTTTTTTTCTACGTCTTGTAGATCTGCTAATTCTTTTTTCCAAGAAGACATATCTTTTCTTGCGATGGTGAGTTTGTCTCCACTGATTCCAGAATTTTCAATCGAATATTCGATTAGTTGGATTCTAGATTCTAACTCACGAGTTTTGAAAGCGATATAGATTCTTTGTTCTTCAGGGGTTATATCTGATTTGCCTGGAGCTTTTGGAACGGCACTGTTTGGTTCGGCTCTTCTTGCATTTACTTCCATTACTGCTAACCTAGAATCCATTTTAGAAACGATATCCATTTCTTTTCTTCTATCAGCAATTTCAGCCTCTGTAAGAGGGGCTTTTAATTCTGATGGAATGTAGATATTTTTAGGATACTTGGTGGCAAAATTATTCCATTCTTCTTTTACTTTTTCTCTTCTTGCATTAGAGTTGTCTTCTTTGGCAATATGTGGCCAGAGTTTTTCTGCTTCTGCTTCTAGCGACGAATCTTCGTTAGCCGGATTTGGTGCATCCGAAAAATTAGAAAAACCGGAACTAGATGTTGTGGAATTTTCACTCATATCTGAACTACTAGAATTCACTTTAGAAGTTTTCTTTTTTGAGGAAAATGGAGAAAATATAAGCACGAGCGCAACTAGAGCAAGTGTTATACCACCGATGACTAAAAATTTTTTGTTCATAAAATACTCCTTTTTGATTTTACGAAACGGGAGCTAACTCCCGTTATTCACTAAATACGATTAAGCAAAAATTCCAATTAACCAAGAAATTGCTTGTCCCAAAATACTGTCAGTTAAGAATTTTTTCAAATCAACTGGGTTTCTATTCAATTGGTCATAGTACCAAGCGTTGTATTCCGAAACTTGTGGAATGGCTACTCCATATTTTGCGTTGATGGATTTGATTAACTCATTTGCCATAACAGCGTGACCATACATATTTGGATGAACTCCATCTAAACCAAAAATCCCCGGTTGATTTGGCATTGGCCATGCAGCTTTTGCTGAGCCTGGAGAATATCCACTTGTACTTCTAATTGGGCGACCATTTTCTTTGATGTCGTCAAACATTACTTTTGCGTCGGTTACAGCAAATCCCATCGCAGTAGCTTGTGATTTTACTTCGTTGTTAAGAACTGTCAGGAAGTTTGAAATTGTTGCAATTTCTGTGTCATCTAAGACTTGATCAGGGCTAGATACCGAACTTCTGAAAAATGCTTTCAGTCCAGAATATCCAGGTCTATTTTGTGGGTCTGTGTATTTTTCTAAAAATGCAATTGCAGTTACGTTTGGAACAGTAAATAAAACTCCACCTTTCAAACTTCCCATCGCTGCAAGTCTTCTCATTGATTCACGTATGTCTTTTGTGAATCGAGCTTGGTCTAAACAAGCAAGGTTAGTTGCAAGAGCTGTACACAACACGTGATTAGCCGCTACAGTTCCAAATAAGAAAGTTGGTTTTACTTTTTCCATCACTTGGATTTGTGTACCTGAATCCCGAAGTCCATATTGGTGGAATTTGTCTGGCTCTACACAATCAGGTGCTTGCACCCAACGATAAGTATACCAATACCAAGTTTCCCAGTACCATTCTTTCACCCATTTGGTTGCGCGGATATCTTCGCATTTGCCGCTAGTATAAAGTGCGTTAGTGTAATCAGCACCTGTTATACCCGCGTGTGTTGGAAGAGCAACAGTGCTCTCATTTCCACCGATAATCCCACTTGCAAGACAAATCGGACCACAGTTGAGTTTTAAAATATCTTCTAAGTTAGCATAAGGACCTGCTAATGTGTTGTAACTAACGTTAGATCCAGCTTGTTTGCTTACTAAAACTGGATAAGCCCAGTCTTGCGTTTTTTTTTCAACGGTTACTCCGTAGAAACCTTGGCTAAGAGAGTCTCCGATGACTCCCGGTTTTTGAAAGAGTTGTTGTACTGTCACTTGTGCAGAAAGTGAGACAGAACAAAAACTCAATACTATTGTGAATAGTTTAATCGAATTTAGTTTCATTGTTTTCCTCTTGTTTTCATTTTGTTGGGGTTATTACAATTTTTAGGAGCTATATGATTTTTTTACAATTTGAATTTTGTTTTTAATAAAAAAAACGAAATTTAAAATTTTTATTAATGTAGCAGTGGGGTTAAGCTTGCGTTTTCTTTGTACTGATTCAATGATTAAATTTTTATTTACTGTATTGTCTTTTGCAATTTGATTTGTTTTTAAATGTGACGGTTTCTCTTGATTATGCGCTTATTCAAATTAAATAATTGAAAACCTTTCCATCGACTACTGCGCGCCCAATGCCATTAAGTTAAGAAAAGCATTTAAAGATTACCACCGATGGACACCGATGGACACGGATAAAAGATTAAGGATTATTAAAACCCAAACTCAATGTAGCTTCCTAAGGGTCGCAACATAATGTGTTTATCTGTGTTCATCGGTGGTGAAAAAATCCTTAACTTGACAGCATTGAGTAATGCGCGAAGGAATTTATTAAGTTTGTTTGATACATTTTTTAAACCTAGTGTTTTTACATAAAAATACAGTTGATTTAGGAAAATACTAAGTAAAATCATGTAAATATGGCTAGGAAAGATGGAATTTTCATTTAGAGATAAGGGACAAAACAAAATACTCCAATTTACGGGAAATTTAGATATTTATTCTTCAGCTATCCTCAAAAAAAAAGTCCTAGCTATGATTGAAGAAGAGAATATTAAATCCCTTATTTTTGATATGAGTAAGATTAATTATTTTGATTCTTCTGGGATTGCGCTTATCGCTAATTTTAGAAAAAGAATGATAGATAGAGAAGGGACATTTTCCCTCCTCTCTATTTCTTATGAAATTAAATCTGTTTTACAATTAGCCTCTATGGATCGTTTCTTTACTGTATACCAAAGTGAAGATGAGATCGTTGGATAACAGAATTCTCTACCATTAAAACAGAAAATTATTCCTCAGTTGTTGTGGATGGTG
>DDBL01000132.1:5843-9518 GCA_002333425.1 Leptospiraceae bacterium UBA2033 | reverse complement strand
GGAGTTAGATGTTCATTGACTAGTTTTTGTGCTTTTGATCTTGCAGTTGCGCGGATAATATCAGATTCCGCTTCTGTTTTTACTCTGATCTTTGCAATCTGGTCTTCTTTTTCTGCACGAATAATTTCGACTTCGGATTCAGTCTTTGCTTTCATCTTTGCAATCTCTTCATTTCGTTGTGCAATTTTCATATCGTAATGCATTGTTTCGAGTTCTTGTTGTCTTGCGATTTTATCTTCAATTGCTTGTAGAATTTTGGGACTCAAGTTTATATCATCAATATTTACATCTGATACTTCCAAAAATTTATTAGCTAGTTTACGAGCTACTAAGTCTTTGATTTCATCTTCAATCGTTTGGGATTTTTTTGAAATCATAATCATCTGGTATCCGGTCATGATATTTCGGATGGCAGTTCTAAACTCTGCTTTTACGATACTTTGATAGTAATTTTTTCCGATATTCAAATGTACATCTAGAATTTTATCTTTCATAGGACGCATAATAATAGAAGCTACCACATCAATGTGCAAATCATCTTGTGTTATCACATCTACTTTTTCTACATGACTTTCCCATCTAGTTGAGTAAATGATAAGCTCTTCATTATAACCAACACGAACAGTACCTGAATTTACGACTGTCGCACTTGCCGGGCTAGAAAGAATCCCAACTTCTTCTTTTTTTATCACACTCGCACAATTAAGTGAAATCAGAATAAAACTAATAGTAAGGCTAATTTTTATTATCCTCATATACTTCCTCCTTAAATTTTTCCAAATGAGCAAAATTCCATTGGAATATTTAGATTGTCTTACAAAAAAAGTAGAAATGCAATAGGGGATAAACGTATTTAGGGAAATTACCCAGAGTTAGGCTTTTGGATAGATAGTATTACCTATGTAGTAAGGATGCAAATACATTGTAAAGAAATATTATTCATTTCACCTGCGCACTGCTAGGGTGGAATGTTTTAATTATATTACAAAACATTTGCATATTTATTTAGGCATTGGGAATTCTTTACTGACTTGTTTTAGTCTGCTGTACAATTCTTCTGTCCAAACAGGGCAGTCATCGCAAGTATAATTGTATTTAAAATTTCGCATATCATAGGGAAATATAATTACGTCTAGCCCACTTCTCTGGGCTTTTGCGGCTAATACGAATAATTCTTCAATAGCTTCATCTCCAATAGCAATACAACCAATGGACTTGTCTTTTCCATGAATAAAGATATTATCACCCGGATCATTTCTATTTTCTACTTTGGCTTTTTCTAAATCGAATTCATTCGGTTAATCATTTTTTTCTCTTGATTTGTCATAATTGTTTTTTAATTCTGATATATTATCGTTTGTTTAATTTGAAATGGTTTCCATTTTATCAGATGTTTTTATAATTTATTATCAATTGTATGATTAAAAAAGTAACTTATTTATTGCTATCATTAAAAGTTTTACTTATGATAGTATTCTCATCTGATTATTTGAATAAGCTCTTTTTTCCATTTGTAGCAGATTTTATTCATAATACAGACAATCCCTACCAGAGATATTTTACTAGCAACTCTGAAGTTTCCCTTTCTCCTTTTCCTTATCCACCTTTAATGCTCTATATTCATTCTTTTTTTGTAAAACTATATTATCTACTTGGTGTAGATTCTTTGTATATACGGAATTTCTTTTTTAAAATTCCATCCCTTTTATCAGATATTTTAATCTCATTCTTATTATTAAAAAATTATAAAGATAAAGAAGGTTCGGTTCTTATTTTCTATATTTGTTCTCCCATAATTATTTATGCAATATTTATGCATTCTCAATTAGATTTAATTCCTACTGCTTTATTTTTCTGGTCTATATATTTAGTATTAGAGGGTAAATTAGTTTTTGCCGCACTTATTTTGGGTTTGGGGTTATCGACTAAATTTCATATTATTGCAGGGCTTCCTTTATTATGTATTTACATTTTAAAACGAAGTGGTTTATTAAAAGCAATCTTATTTGCCATTATCCCCATTCTGATTTATTTATTCATTTCTTATCCTTATTTGTTTTCGGATGGTTATATTTATTTAGTAATGACAAATCCAAAACAAATGCAAATCTATGATGTAATTTATTCAGTTGGGCATTTAAAAATCATACTACCAATTCTAGCTCTATCAATTATTTATATTCGCTTCTTAACCTATTCCAAAATTAATAGCGAGCTTTTATTTGGATACTTGACAATGTTATTCTCTGTATTTGTTTTACTCGTCATTCCTGCTCCTGGTTGGTATGTATGGATGTTTCCTTTTATCTCAATCTTTTTTATCAATGCATTTCAAAATAATCGCAGAGTGATTTATATCTATTTATCTCTTAATACAATCTACTTAGTCTTTTTTGTATTTTTTTATAAACCAGAAATTCAGGATCTGTATTTTTTAGATGTAGCAGTTAATTGGAAAATTGAAAATGAAAATCTCAGGAATTTATTTTTTACTCTGCAAGAGGCTATTCTTGCTTATACGATATATTTTATTTATAAGTATGCCATTCGAAGTAATCAGTTTTACAAAAGGAATTCTGGGTCTTTTATTATTGGAATTGCAGGGGATTCTTCGACTGGAAAAACTACACTCTTAGAAGATTTGAGTGAAGTGTTTTCTGCCAAGGGAATGATTCTACTAGAAGGAGATGGGGATCATAAATGGGAAAGAGGAAGTGATAATTGGACAAAATACACCCATCTAAATCCGAGAGCTAATTTTTTATATAGGCAGCTTGAGAACTTGAAAGATTTAAAAAAAGGAAAGCCGATAGAGCGAGTGGATTACGATCATTCGTCGGGAACGTTTACTTCTCCCATTCGAATTCACTCAGCGGATTACATCATATTATCCGGTCTTCATACATTCTATCTTCCCAAGGCAAGAAAAATTATAGATGTAAAAATTTATATGGATACAGAAGACAGGCTACGAACTCATTGGAAAATTCTGCGGGATACTGTAAAAAGAGGTTATTCGAAAGAGAAAGTACTTACGCAAATTGAATCTAGAAAAGAAGATGTAAAAAAATACATTTATCCTCAGAAGGAATATGCTGATTTGTCGTTTCAGTATTTTACTGACAATGAATTTGAATTGGGTGATACTCAGTTTCAACCTAAAATCAAATTAAAAATTGTATTAGATTCCAATATCAATTTAGATTCTATTATGGAAATTTTTGAATCAAATCAAATTCCTTTTTACCATGATTATGAGCCAAATTTACTTCATCAATTTTTAATTTTGGAAGATTCTATTGATGAAAAACTATTGTATCAAATTGTTTATAGCAATATATCAAACCTCGATGAAATTATTCTAAATAATAAATTGAATTTGAAAAAAGGATTTAGAGGAGTTATTCAGTTTTTTACTCTACTTATTGTTTCGAATAAATTAAAGGATTATTTTGCATGAAGATAAAAGGTATGCTCATTGATTTGGATAATACTATCTATGATTACAACTTGGCTCATTCGTATGCTTTGGATCAGACAATTGAATACATACAGAAAGTAACTGGAATAACGAAAGAAAGTTTAAGAGCTAGTTATGATGCCTCTAGAAAAAGAATTAATACCAATTTACATGGATTTGCCTCTTCCCATTCTAGACTATTATACTTACAAAAA
>DDBL01000132.1:0-5836 GCA_002333425.1 Leptospiraceae bacterium UBA2033 | reverse complement strand
TTCAGTTTAAGAAGCTAATACAGATTAAACTCATTGATAAAGTAAAATACATTGTAACAAGTGAAGAGGCAGGAAAAGAAAAGCCAAATCCAATTATGTTTTATACTGCACTCGAAAAAATAGGGTTAGATAAGTCCGAAGTTATCTATATTGGGGATGATTATGAGAAAGATATTTTGGGAGCCACAAACTTAGGGATAAGAGCAATTTGGCTTAATCGACAAATGAATAAGAAAGAACTAAATGCTAATACAATAGAAGTTAAAGATTTTAAAGAAATACCAGAAGTGATAAAAAAACTATGAATGAATTAGAAAATTTTATTTTAATGTCCAAGTATGCAGGAGAGCGGTTTGATATTGTGCAAGCCGGTGGTGGAAACTCATCTGTGAAATTGGAAGATGGCTCTATGCTCATTAAGGCATCTGGGTTTAGCCTTTCTGAAATAACAAACGAGAAAGGCTATGTGAAACTAGATAATAAAAAAGTAAACGAGGTTCTATCAAATAGCGAGCTTTTAGAAATTACGGATAAGAGAAAAAGAGAAAAGGCGTCTTCTGATTTGATTGGAAATTGTATCCTAGATTCGACAGGCAAACCTTCTATAGAAACTTTTTTACATTCTTTACTTGGTAAGTATACTCTTCATACCCATCCGATTGCGGTTAATGCAATTACCGTTCAAAAAGATTGGAAGGAAATTCTTACAGGCATTTTTCCAAATGCTGTTTTTGTGGACTATAAGACTCCCGGAATTGAACTTGCTTTGGAATTGCAAAAGGAATTAAATATATTTCAAAAGGATAACGGTAATATTCCGCAAATTCTTTTTCTTCAAAATCACGGGCTGATTGTGTCAAGTTCATCTTATGAAGTGGTAATAGAACTCAATGAATCAGTTCTCGAAAAATTAGAAAATTATTTAGGTTTAGATTTTACTGCAAATAAAAACGTTACAAAAATTTCCAAGCTCTATAATTCCATTTACAGGAATCAATCTATAACTTATTTAATTCGTTCTCAATTTTTGAATTCTGTTTTGAAAGACAAAAGGGAGCTTTTTTTTCTAGATTCTTTTTGTCCAGATGGGCAGGTATTTTGTGGTCGAAAGGCGTTAAACCTAGAAAGTTTGGATGATGCGGATGCATTTTTTGTTTTTGAAAAAGAATTTTATCATCCTGCTAGAATCATCCTTTACAAAGACAATCTTTACGCCATCGCTCCAAATGTAAAAAAAGCTAAGGAAATGGAGGACGTTTTAGAATTTCAGATTTCTAGCCTATTTTACTCTAAAGAAAATCGAAATTTTCTAGAAAAAGAGGAAGTCATTTATCTAGAAAATTGGGATGCTGAAAAATACAGGCAAAAATTATAGTAAATACATATGCAAATTATAATACCCATGTCAGGAATCGGTAAAAGATTTATCGATGCAGGATATAAAGATCCTAAACCTTTAATTCAGGTAGAAGGAAAACCAATCATACAGCATGTTGTGGAGCGATTTCCGGGTGAAACGAAATTTATTTTTATTTGCAATGAAGAGCATTTACAAACTACAGAGATGCGTAGCGTTTTATCGCAAATAGCCCCAAGTGGCAAAATACTTTCTATTCCTCCACATAAGAAAGGTCCTGTGTATGCCGTTTCGCAGATTGCAGAATACATCGACGACAAAGAACCGGCGGTTGTGAACTACTGTGATTTTTCTTGGGCTTGGGATTATTCCGATTTTAAAAAAACCGTAAGCGAGAACAACTGCGATGGCTGTGTTGTGTCTTATAAAGGATTTCACCCCCACATGTTACACCCGAACCTATATGCTTCCATGAGAGACGATGGAAAAAATTGGATGTTAGAGATTAAGGAAAAACATTCCTTCACCCCAAATAAAATGGATTGTTTTCAGTCTTCTGGAACTTACTATTTTAGAACTGGTGTTATTGTGAAAAAATATTTTCAGCAGCTAATGGATAACAAAGTAGAACTAAACGGTGAATACTATGTTAGCCTCGTTTACAATGAATTAAAAAAAGATAATCTCAATATATATATCTATGAAATTCCTTTTATGCTTCAGTGGGGAACTCCAGAAGACTTAGAAGAATATTTGTATTGGTCTGATTATTTCTTATCTAGGAAAAGAGGAAATGCAAATTGAAAAAAGTTAACTTAATTCCGATGGCGGGAGCAGGGAAACGATTTCAAGAGGAAGGGTATACTCTTCCTAAGCCGCTCATTTTAGTAGATAATAAACCTATGATCGTAGAAGCATGTAATTCTTTACCCGGAGCAGAAGAGTGGATATTTGTTTGTAGAGAAGAGCATTTAAGCCAGTCCAACTTAGAAGAAATTTTAAAAACTACTTATCCAAATTCTAAAATTATTTCTATTAGTTATCTTACGGAAGGACAAGCAACTACTTGCACCTTAGCAAATTCTTATATTGACGATGAGTCTAGCCTTTTGATTGGACCTTGCGATAACGGTATGACATGGAATAGTGAGAGATACGAAGCATTAACCTCTGATCCTAAAGTAGATGCACTTATCTGGACGTTTCGAAATAACTCTACGGTAAAGAGAAATCCTAAGATGTATGGTTGGGTTGTGACTAATGGAGATAAGGCGCTTAAAGTATCCTGTAAGATTCCAATTTCAGAAAATCCAATTCAGGATCATGCAATTGTAGGAACATTTTGGTTTCGAAAAGCAAGTTATTTTAAGAAAGGATACGAAAGTTTGTATTCTAAAAATCGAAGGATTAACAATGAGTTCTATGTAGATGAACTTATGAATGAGCTAATAGAAGACGGGCTAAATGTAAAAGTATTTGAAATTGATAAATACATTTGTTTTGGAACCCCGAGCGATCTTAGAACCTACAATTATTGGAAGGATTTTTTTAAAGTATGAAGCGTTCTTTTTTAAACCTAAAGCGAAAGATTAATTTGTATTTTTGGGTTGGGTTTGTTTTCACATTTTTATACATTGTCCGTAGTTTTCCCTCCCTTTCCTATGACACAGAACTCTGGGCGGAGCTTGCGACTAACTTTTATCACAACGCNNGGAATTAGCCTCATCTCTTTTTTTTGTAGTTTGATTAATTTATTTCAGTTTAGAAAAATTATTAAAACAGATTTTACTAGATTTGTAATTAGCATTGTACTTGGTGTAGGGATTTTTTCACAGTATGATGAATTTACTTTTATTAATTTTTCCTATTATGGAATTTTTTTTATTGTTCTATCTTTCTTTTTCAATAAAGAAAAACTTTCTACGCTTCAGTTTTTATTTTTCTTATTTTTTTCTGTATTAACTATCAATGCGAAAGGCTATTTTATAGTAACCCTTCCTATATTTATACTTCACTTAACGTATTATATTTGGAGAAAACAGCGTAGAGAAATTATTTACAACCTTATAATGATTTTTGCGATTTCGATTCAATTTATTACTATGATAAATTATCGTAGATACTACCAGCCGGATTCTGATTTAAAGGCACTCAATTTGTTCCATTTCCCAATGAGTCTTTTGAATTATCTATCGTCTACCGTTTTACTTGTATTCGATATTTCTTCTCAATATGCTATCGTACTTGTTTTTTTCATCCTAGTCGTTTTAATTTTTACTTACTATCATATTAAAATACGAAATTATAATGTACTAAGATTTGTTTTTATTGCCACTGCCGTAGCTATAGCTTCTCTTACACTGAATTTATTTGCCCTTTCCAATTTTCAATGGTCAGAAAGTTTTTCTCTTCCTGTTATTAAATTGCATCGTAGTGTTTTCATTTCGAATAATCTTATCTGGTTTAGTTTGGCTGTTTTATTTTTCTCAATTCCCTTAAAGCTGAAATCTAAGATGCTTAGATATGGCTTCATACTTTTTAGTATTTTACTGATACAATACTATATGACTCGTGTAAAGGTGCTGCGACTTGACCCTCCTAAAAAATTCTCCTATTCTCAATGGAGAGATTA
This sequence comes from Leptospiraceae bacterium UBA2033, assembly GCA_002333425.1. GTDB lineage: Bacteria > Spirochaetota > Leptospiria > Leptospirales > Leptospiraceae > UBA2033. The sequence goes on along the minus strand of DDBL01000132.1, from coordinate 1,847 downwards.
TAAAGTAGTATTGACCTTTGATGATTTTTGTCTACCTGTGAATCCCTACAACTGGCAATACCAAAAAGATTGTAAGGAGTTGTCTCGCGACTCATTACAAAATTCGAACATTCGAGCTATTATTTGGGAGAAAAATGTTACTGAAATATTGAATAGAAATTTAAAAATAAAAACAATTGTGGCTTTAGATAAAATGGATAAACCAATTGGAACTGCTCATTTACTAAATACTATAAATGATCCAATTTTTCAGTATTATCTTTTTCAAGAAAGAGTTTCTCCTCATAAATTAAAATACTATGATGAAAAAATGGAAGAAGTAGATGTTAAGGATAGTAAAATGAAAATCTATGGTGCGTTAAAATGAAATTGTCTATTGTAATTCCTTGTTATAACGAAGAAAAAAATATTCCGTTAGTTTTAGAAAAACTAAATTCGGTAATCAAAAGAACAGATGTTGAAGTGATTTTAGTTGACAATGGATCAACGGATAACAGCGATTTGGTTTTTGCGACACTTTTACCTAAATACCCTTTTGCAAAAAAAGTCAAAGTAGAAAAAAACCAGGGCTATGGTTTCGGTATATTATCCGGACTTCGAGAAGCTAAGGGTGAGTATATAGGTTGGACACATGCAGATATGCAAACAGATCCTTATGATTCCATCAAGGCATTAGAACTGATTGAGGCAAAGGGAAGTTCTAAAAGTATTTTCGTAAAAGGAAATCGAAAGGGAAGACCTTTGTTTGATAATTTTTTCACGATTGGGATGTCTATTTTTGAATCTGTTTATATGGGAACTAGTCTTTGGGATATCAATGCACAACCTAATATTTTTCATCGTTCTTTATTTGAGTCTTGGAAAAATCCTCCGTTTGATTTTTCTTTAGATTTATTTGCGCTTTATTCTGCTAAGAAAAGTAATTTTGAAGTCTTGCGGTTTAACGTGATTTTCCCCCCACGAATTCATGGATTCTCTAGTTGGAACACAGGGCTAAAGTCGAAATGGAAATTTATCAAAAGAACACTTGATTTTAGTTTCAAGCTAAGGAAGGACTTATGAATATTATCAGCTATAAATATGCGGGTTTGGGCAGCCGCCCAAGTTGCCGACAGGCTCGGATCCCTGTCATTTCCCTTAACGTGCTTGCACGTAAAGGGAGTTAATGAGTCAAGTTTATGCAGTTTATTGCTCATAGAATTAATACGATTGATGAATTAAAAAAAGTTCCGACTAATTTCGGAGTAGAGCTAGATCTTCGCGATTATGGGAACAGGCTTATTTTGCAGCACGATCCATTTACAGATGGAGAAGATTTTGAAGAATATTTAAAGCATTACAATCATGGTTTAATGATTTTAAATATAAAATCAGAGCGAATCGAACATAGAGTATTAGAGTTAGTCAAAAAATACAAAGTGAGAGATTACTTCTTCTTAGACTCATCTTTTCCAATGATATTTCTTTTGGCTAAAGAAGGGGAAAAAAATATCGCTCTTCGTTTTTCTGAATTAGAGGGACTTGATACGATTCTTTCTATGAAAGGAAAAGTTTATTGGGTTTGGGTAGATTGTTTTACAAAACTTCCTATTGACCAAAAAAGTTTTCAAATTTTAAAAGATGCAGGTTTTCAACTTTGTTTAGTTTCGCCGGAGTTACAAAAACGTGAGTCAGATATAGAGGTATATAACGATTATCTCAAACGAGAGAATATTGTGTTCGATGCGATTTGTACCAAGTTACACAATATTACGAAATGGAAACATTAATATACTCAGATTAGATTAGTTTTTGGGTATTAGCCCATGGTGTCATCCTGAGCATGTCGAAGGATACTTTTTCTATTA
>DDBL01000056.1 GCA_002333425.1 Leptospiraceae bacterium UBA2033 | reverse complement strand
CCATTTCGACCGACTAATCCTACTTTTTCTCCACGGTTGATTGCGACGTTTAGATCATCAAATAATAACTGACTTCCAAACGATTTATGTACACCAAAAATTTTTACCATATAAATTCCTTTTGATTCCAAGATTTTCGATGTGGCAAGGAATTCTACTCAAATTGTCTTTAGAGTTTGAAGCGGAGGACATATTTTACTAGGTTTAAGTAATAGAGTTGTTGCAAAATTNNTCTCTCCGTGCCTCTGTGGCTCTGTGGCAATAACTTATGCTGAGTAGTTACCTTTCTTTTTTTGTTTGTATTTTATGAATAAGCCTCATGAATGTAATCTAATTAATGTGAACTTGGCGTAAGAAAAATTTTAAAAGATTACCACCGAGAACACCGATACAAAACGATATTTAACCTATCTGTGTTCATTCGTGTTTATCCGTGGTGAAAAAGGTCTTATACTGAATTCACGTTAATATAGTAAGGAGTTTATCTTGAAGAAAAAAAGTTTTTCTAAATTAGTATTTATTTTGTTAATCAGTTTTTTAATGAATTGTGGCTACAACCGAATCCAAGAATTGGACGAAGACGTAAACGCTCAAATGGCTGAAATTTTAAACCAATACAAAAGACGTGCCGACTTAATTCCTAGTCTTGTCAAAATTGTAGAAGCTTATGCAAGCCACGAAAAAGAAGTCTTAGTTGAAATCGCAAAAGCCAGAAGTAGTGTAGGTGGCTTACAGGCAACACCCGAACTTTTGAACAATCCTGACGCATTCAAGAATTTTCAAACTGCTCAAAACTCCCTAGGCTCAGCTCTACAAAAACTTTTAGTGGTTACTGAACGTTATCCGGAACTCAAAGCGAACGAAGGATTTCGTGATTTACAAGCNNGATATTAAAAATCTTCCGTCTAACATCACTAAGCCACCCGAAATGGATTTTGGTAAGAAATAAAAACTAGAGTTGTTGAAAAATAAAGTAGAGAGAGTGGTTTCGCCCGCGCGTGGCGCGGGTGAAATTCATTTATTCTCTAATTTTCAGGCAACTCTAGTTTCTTTTTTTTTCGATAGCTAATTAAGCGGAAAGGACTCGTAAGCAAGTCAAGTGAAGTCAATAGAAACAAAGGGGTATAATAGGAATTATCCTCTAAAAAGCAATTCCTAAACTAATCGTGGCATATATATAAGAATTTTTTGTTTCTGGGTCTGAAGAAAAAAATGTATAACTAGAACTAAATTTAGAATTTTTTAAATTTTTTTCGCACCAAGTGACAATTTTTGACCTAGTAAAGGTATGATCGCCTTTCAAAATAGAAAAGTATTTCCAGTAAACCGACTCAAAGAATTAGATAAAACTATTTCCACTGTTCTTGTACCTGCTCATTTGGTTGAAGATTTGAAACAGAAAACGAGAGAGCATGGAAATAGCCTTGTAGTCTATCTCCGAAATCTTCTCTGGATGTATCGGACTTTTACGCATTCTGGGATGATTCCGCCTCCTCGGAAGATTAAAACTGAATACCAAAATGAGGGTTTGGATCTGAAACGGGTGAACTTTCGTGTTAATAACGCAGACTGGATTGAACTTGGGGAGTTGGCTCTAGTGTTTGGGAAATCTCGCTGTTGGATGTTTACCTATCTGCTCGAGCTAGACATTTTAGGAGTTTGGGATATCTTATCGAAATTTGGATTGAACATTGCAGTTCCTACCTCCACCAAGTTACGGCTGCGAGTTTCGCTTTCACTCAAGCGGGTTTTACAGCACTTTGAGCGAGCTTACCACGTTAGGGTTTAGCAAAAACACCAAAAAGACATAATATCAGTCGAGTAAAACAAACAACAAACAAAGTAAAAGGGCGAAGCAGTATTCGCTCAAGTTTGCGTATTAGAGAATAAGCTACTTCAATTACAGAAATTTTCCCAAAACTTACAGAAAAACCCGTGTTAGCGATCAACTGGATGAAGCGTGACAGTTGTATCGTCACGATTCAGGAAGGCGAGCGCGGCAGCAGTCAGTCTTAACGTGGAGTTTAAACCCCACGTTAAGACTGACTGCTGCAACACCCAGAGTGACATAAGAGAAAGACTATTTTAAGGTTGAGATTCTACGTTTACCTTGGATAATGACTGTAAAATTCAATATTCACGAAGGAAAAAATGGCACAATTATTTTACGACGCAGATTGCGATCTAGGTGTATTACAAGGAAAAACGATTGCTGTAATCGGTTACGGAAGTCAGGGACATGCCCAGGCACAAAACATGAAAGACTCAGGACTTAAAGTCATCATTGGACTAAAAGAAGGCTCCAAGTCAATCAAAGATGCAAAAGAAGCTGGTTTTGAAGTTTATACAATTGCGGAAGCTGCTAAAAAAGCGGACATTATCCAAATCCTAGCTCCTGATACAGTCCAGGCTGCAACTTACGAAAAAGACATTCAACCAAATCTCCAAGCAGGAAACGCGATTGTGTTTTCACATGGTTTTAACATTCACTATGATTTAATCAATCCTCCAAAAGATGTAGATGTTTACATGGTCGCTCCAAAAGGTCCTGGGCATTTAGTTCGTCGGGTTTATACAGAAGGTGGTGGCGTACCATGCTTAATCGCTATTCACCAAGATGCAACTGGTTCTGCTCGCAAACGTGCGTTAGCCCATGCTGCTGGTGTTGGTGGTGGTCGTGCTGGGATTTTGGAAACTAGTTTTCGGGAAGAAACTGAGACTGATCTTTTCGGAGAACAAGTTGTTCTTTGTGGCGGTTTATCAGCGTTAATCCAAGCTGGTTTTGAAACTCTAACCGAAGCTGGTTATGATCCTGAAATCGCATACTTTGAATGTTTGCATGAAGTGAAACTCATCACTGATTTGATTTATGAAGGTGGACTGGCTCGTATGAGATTCTCCATTTCTGATACAGCGGAGTATGGCGATTTAACCCGTGGACCTCGTATCATTGATGCAGGAACCAAAGCTAGAATGAAAGAAGTTCTAAACGAAATCCAAAAAGACAAAGGTGCGAAATTTGCGAAAGAATGGGTTGCTGAGACTAAAGCTGGTTATCCTAACTTCCAAAAATTACGCGATAAGGGAGCAGCTCATCCAATCGAAGCTGTAGGTGCAAGACTACGCAGCATGATGAAATGGCTAGCTAAGTAGTTAATTAAGATTAGCCACAGAGGCACAGAGACACGGAGGATTTTGGAGTTTATTTATCAAGACTAAGATGAGTGCCTTTTGTCATGGTGAGCTTGTCGAATCCATGCTCCATTAATAAGAGTATCCTTCGACAGGCTCAGGATGACAGATACAATTAATCTTCTCAGTGTCTCTGTGCCTCTGTGGCAAACAAACCAAGCGAAAATAGTAGGTTCAAAGTAAGCGCATAATGCGTGTTTCACAACATAAAGGAGATCCAATGAAGACTAAAATCGTTTTGTTTTTGTCCTTACTCATTTTCTCTTCTTCCAATCTGCTCGCTAAAAAGTATGGGCTGATTCTGGGAAGCAATTACAAAGGCAATAAAGCTGGTATCAGTGAGTTAAATCTCTGCGAGGCAGATGCAACTTACATGAACGACCAGATTAAAAAAGTTGGGGACTTCGATGAAGTAAAAATTCTTCTCGGAAGTCAAATCACAAAAAATAATATCGAAAAAGAAATCAAAGCCATTGGATCAAAAGCGAAAGCGGATGACGTTGTGTTTCTATATTTTGCAGGTCATGGTTTTTTTCAGCGTGATGCTGCGGCTAAGAACGGTATGCGCAATTACATCGTTTGTTATGACAGACCACATTTGTCTGATGACGAACTTAACGATTACTTAAAAACAATCAAATCACAAAAAACTCTTTTTGTATTCGATTGTTGTTTTTCTGGTGGAATTGCCAAAAAAGGTAAGTCTACTCGGGGAGACAAAGAAGTTCCAATTCCTGATGGAAAACAAGGAACTGTAAGACAAGATCCAGAAGATTTTTATTTTCAAAACAAAGCCATCATCGCCTCTGCTGATGATAACCAAACAGCAATTGAAGTTGGTGGTGATATCAATCATGGAATTTTTACCTATCAATTTGGTCGCGCCATGGAAAACGGTGACTTAAACGGCGACAAGGTAGTAACCGCTCTAGAAGCTTTTTTTAAATCCCGCGATGCCGTTATTAAAATGGCGGCGGATAATGACCACAAACAAGTTCCACAGGTGTCGGGTGACGCATCTGGAATTTTTCTTGCTGGAAATTCTGCTCCTGTAGTTCCTCCCGCTCCTGCTGATCCAAAACCAGAACCAAAGCCTGAACCAAAACCAGAACCTGCTAGTGATCCGATCAAGCCTGATCCTGTCAAACCACCGGTTACTCCTGCTGAGCCACCCGTAGTCAATGTTACTACTGAAGGAGATTTACTGATTAAGACTACTATCATTCGAGATAGAGCTTATGGGCTAACAACACTTTCCCCCGAAGAGATGATGAAACAAAAAAAACTTCGTCAAGGGGACAGAAGAGTCAAAGTTTTAATCGATGACCAAGAAGTAAATTTTAAACTCATTCCTGTTAAGTCTGATTTCTGGGGTGCAGTTTCTCGTGTTGGTCGTTTAATTCCAGGAGAAATTTATCATATCCGTGTGAAAGGAGTTTCTACTGGTGTTCATAAAATTACTATCAAAGCAGATGAATACCCGGAAGTTGTTACCACTTTTGCTGTTCTTCAGAACAAAGAAAATGTTCTAGAGCTTACAAACGCTATGACTGGTTTTGGTGTGATCCAAGGAAATGTTTTTTATAAAACCTTGGACAATCCTGTTATCAAACAGCCAATCTATATGCCAACTGTAAAGAGTGTCAACGGTGTTCAAAAAGCGTTAACCGACAGCGAAGGGAACTTCTGGATTACCAATCTTATCCCTGGTGATTATGAAATCAAAGCTTCTTTTGCAGAAGACCTCGAACTAAATAACTCGGTCATCAAAGTAAAAGATGGAGATGTTACTCGTGTTCAAGTTATCTTAAATGTGAAGATGCCTTTGACTAAAACAAAATATTAGAAAATATAATGTAGAGACGTAGCGCGCTACGTCTCTACATTATATTTTATTTTATAAACACATTCGTGTATGGTCTAAATCCATTCCAGTTTCTATCAAAGTCAAATTCTTCTTGTGTTTCAGTGAATGCGTCGTAGTATCTTTCTGTAAATGGATAACGATAGTTTAGATTCTTAAAAAAGTTTTTTAAAAAATAGGCAGTTGCTGTGCTATTATGAAGTCCTGCAAATACAACCCCGGGTCCTTGGTGTATTTGGTCTATATACTTTAAACTATGCACAAAATCATCATTTTGAATAGAGGATTCAGATAAGAGGTTACCAGTCATTACCCACACCCCTTTTCTTTTTTCTAAACGTTTTAATTCGTTTAGTCCAACTCCTGCAAATTCTAATTTGCGACCTTTGTCTAAACGTAAATCTTCTTGTGATAGAATTGCTCTATTGCCTTTACCTTTTCCTTGCATATTTTTAATTTCGTATTTTTCAAGTTCTTGCACCATTTTCCACCACTTGGGCGCATAATTAGAATTATTCTTTACATCTACTTGAAACCCGGGAAGGAAATCTTGTGAACTGTCATGAATTGGGCGTTCTAAAAGAAGTTCGGGACTTAGCACATAATAGAAATAATCCTGCTCATCTGGTTCGATCACAGCTTTAAAATGAAAGGAAGGTAGATAGATATAATCAATTTTATTTTTGGCAAGTTTGAGAATTTCTTTGTATCTTGCCTCAATAGATTCTTGTTTGACAATAGAAACTCCCCCATCTTTGATAGTATGATAATATTCTAAAATAGAATGTTTAATATTTCTGTTATCCGCAAATCCTAACTCGATTGTAATTTGATTGTCTCGCATCTTGACTACATACGATTTAATTCCTAGATCAATGATTGCTGTGAATATTTGGTCATTTGGAATTTTTCCTAGGAGTTGTTTTGCAATTGGTTTTATCTCTGGTAAGTCAGAAAATAAAATCGTTCTACCCAAAACTTTATCGTTTATCGTTTTAAATTTATCTCTAACAAATCCAAGGTCGGCAAACGCCACGTAGTCTTTTTTTTCCAAGGATTCTAATTGAAGAAAACTAATGAAATCATCTAACTCTCTTGTGTGAAATAAATCTAGTTTTTCCTTTTTTTTGCTTTGAATTAATTGATTTAGAATCGAAATAAATTCGTCTGGATTCTTTGTTTCGCATAATTCATAGTAGCCAAACCATTCTTTAAATTCTTCTTTTACAAAAATTCTGTCGCTTTTTGCAAATTCAATTTCTGGAAAAACTCTTGATAGTTTGTATTTTAATGTATAAAAAGTTCTAACTAGATTTTTTTCTGGATAGTAGTTTTTGAAATCCTTATCAAAGTCATCGTAGTATTTTTTTGCACTTGCGTAGTCTCCTCGATGATAGAGTGCGCCTGCCCACTCCACTTGCATCCACAAAGCGCGGTTACGGTTCTTTAGCCGAAACTCTGTCTCAATAAGTAGATCAAATTGATTGTTTAACTCTTCGCCTGTTTGTGACACAATTGATTTTAAAAGTAAGTAGAATAAAAAATCTCTCTCCGAATCTTTTAATAGATAGAGTGCCGGTCTTCCATCTTTTAGATAGAGCGGTCCAAGTGTAGTTGGCTCAAAGTCTGATTTATTTTCGATGGAGTCATATGCATCTAAGAGCCTAGATTGATAAGACTTTCTCGTTGAATCTGCTTGTTTCTGGGAAAGTTCTCTCGCTTTTTTTCGATAGGCATCCCAAATTCGATTTGTTGCATAGAAATATATTTTGTCTTCGCGAATAGAATCTGGATCAACTCCTTTGATAAATAAAATTTCATACTCTATGTCGGATAACGTATTTTCAGCATATTCAATTTCTCTTTTTGATTCTGCAAGTTTTTTGGCTAACTCTGCGTGGACTCTTGCTTTATCCCATATAAATCCTTTTGCAAAAAGCGAAGCAAGTCTCATATTTTTTAAATAAGGATCTTCCTTTGAGTCCATGGAAATGAATTTTTTATAATCTAGATCTATCACATTTAGATTTCCAATACGTAAATTTTTATAATAATTCGTGATGAATCGTCTATCTTCAGTAGCGTTATTCAAAGAATTGTATTTGGTTTGGTGCTGTTCGCAGTTTACGTCTATCGGTGCTTCATAACAACTTAGCAGCAATTCATACGTAATCGCTTCTTCCTCTTTAGGGTTTATAGAAAAACGATTGAGTAAAGTTTCGTAGTGAACTAAATAATTATTGATATTTGGAAATGTTTTTGTTTTTAACTTCGCTAGGTTTAATTCAGATTCAATTAAATAATCAACATTATTATCAGGCAAAACAGAATTAGCCTGAAGTAGGTATTTCATAGATTGAAGGTAATTTCGTTTTCTTTCTTCCTTTATTGCTAAGGCTGTATATTTTCTAAATTCACTTTCGAATATTTTTTGATTGTCAGGATATTCATTGATGTATTCTCCGATCAAAAGGAGTTTTTCGTCTTTTATAATTTTATTTGTATTTTTTATGTTGGAAATTAAATGATCTCGTATTCTGGCATTTTCTTTTGTTGCCTCTAAAAGTACTATCGACTGAACTCCGGCAAATTGCAGTATGTCGTATAAAAATCCAGCTTTTATATAATTGTCCATACTCTTTGAGTAGTTCGTTAGAATCACAAATGGAATTGTCCATTGATCCTCTACTACTTCTTTCATATTAATAGAACCAGCTCTTTTTTCACCGATGTAATGTTTTCGATTTATAAAATCTGTCGGACCTTCTAGAATATCTGTATCAGTCAGATAATTTTTTAATTCACTCGAAAGTATAATTCGTAAGTTTAATTCCTTTGGATCTTTTTTCGGCTCTACTTTAGGCAATACTAAATTGATAGGATTTAGATCAATACCTGTATCCTTTGTTGTTAGTCCAATTGGGTTTACACTTGTTATCCGCTTTAGACGAGAAAAATCAGTATCAGCCTCTCTTTCTAATTGACTCGTTCTAAAAAGATGACGTATTTCAAAAGAGTCATTTAAGGGTTTGCCTTGATACGGTAATGTTCTAAAGTTAATTCCATACATCAAAGGGGAAGGAATTATTACTAGTTTTTTTACGTGCGGATAACGAACTAGTATTCCCTCAATTTCTTTTGCAATTGTTTCGGTGTCTTGTTTGTCTTTTAGTTGAAAGTCATTGTATTCAGTATGATTTTCATTTTGAATAATTTGAGTTCCTTCATTTCCAGTAGTGTAGTATTGTATGAGTAGTTCTTCTTTTTTAAGTTTGGGACTAAATTTTTTAGGACCGGCATACCAACTGAGTGCATCCATTCCTTTCGGGAAGAGTTTATTTAAAAACTTCAGCTCTTTAATAATTTTTTCGTAGTTTTTGGTTTTTGCAATTACTAAATCTTTTGGATTTTTTTGATTCAAATTTGCGTTTTCGATTTTATAAATAAATTCTTTATCTTCGGAAACATGTAATTGAAGAGCATTAATGGTTTCAAAAATTTCTTTATCTTGAAATCGTAATTCATTTACTATTAGTTGTCTAAAAAAAATTGC
>DDBL01000214.1 GCA_002333425.1 Leptospiraceae bacterium UBA2033 | reverse complement strand
TCACTCAGTGACCACTTTTTACGCAACCCCTGTATGACACATGACTGTCTATCGCAAGCTAGCATCCGGTTTAATACCCGTTATCCCCTCGGCTACCATTTCGGATAACGCACTAATTGTTGCGATTGGATTGGCTCCCACGGCAGTTGGAACAATGCTTCCATCGGCAACGTAGAGATTTGTGTAACCGAATACTTGACCGAAGGTTTTGAGATCAGCACTGGTGACTCCTTTATCAGGAGTGTCGGCTAACACGCATCCACCTAAAGCATGAACAGTTACATTGTCCTTGGTAAATGCATTCCAATTGAAGAGCGGAAACCAAAGCTTAGCCTTAGTGATTTGATAAAATTTCTTCGAGACTTCTAATATTTTTTCGTAGAGAGGCATACTTTCTTCTTGTGTCCAATTGATATTAAGCTCTCCATCTTTGAGATACATTTTTCCATTCGAGTTATCTACACCCATGAATAAGAGCACACTTGAGTTTTGAGACAGATCATTAGAAAGCATGTCATTAAAAACATATCCCGATCTCCCGTAAGCACTTCCACCTCGCGTGATCTTATACCAAATATCTCTAACCATCGACTTCATGGATTTCCAAAGAGAAGGAGTTGGCATTGAGTTAGCCGCCCAAGAGGCAAACGCGGGGTAACTTGCATCTTCTAAAACGAATGCTCTTTTTGGGTCAGGATTTTTATACAAATTAAAGTCGATAGCCTGTGTAATGACTGGACCATAATTCGGATTGGATTCTTCTTTTCCTTTGATCACAAAAGATAAAAAGTCTCCATTTCCAGAAAAACTTTCTCCGAGTTTATAAGAAATATTAGGTAGAGTCTTAAATTCATTTTTGCACTTGAGTAAAAGCTCTGTTGAGCCAAGAGCACCTGCGGATAATACGATTCTTCTGCTATCTACAAATCCTTCTCTGCCTGCACCAACAGGTTTAGTCAAATCACTAAAATAAATTCTATATCCATTTTTTCCATCAGAAGTTGGATCTTCTTTTCCGTCTTGGTTTAGTGGAACAATTTTTTTTACCAAATGCTCTGTTCGTATCTCCGCCTTATGTACGTTTTCCGCTACATAGAGATAGTTTAAGTCGATTGTATTTTTAGAATGTGTGTTACAGCCTACATCGCATTCGCCGCAGTAAGTGCAGGAAGTTTGTAAGGCACCGTAGCGGTTTTTTTCTTGGACACCGATTTGCGTTGGGTTTTTAAAATCATTTCCGAAGAACACATTGATATCCAGTAAATTAGAATCATGCCCCATTTCCTTTGCAACTTGTTGGAATCGTTCGGTGCGTTGAATTTTTCTAACTGGATCATTATTTGTCGGAATGGGTCTTGCGCCTAATACCTCTTTTGCGACTTTGTAGTAGGGTTGCAATTTGTCTTTTTTACAAGTTGCAGGCCATCTTTCGTTAAACACCCAATCCGGTGGCTCTAAAAATACGTTTGCGTAAATCAGGGAACCTCCACCTAGTCCTGCTGAAATCACTGCATCCATTTTTTCAAAGTTACGAATGTCAAATAGTCCATGCGTTTCTTCGTCCGCAGGATTACCGCCCTTAGTCTCAGATGGAATATTCCAAAAGTTTTTAGACATCTGGTGCGGAGTTCTCGCAAACGAGTACATCGGATAACGTTTTCCTCTCTCGAATATTAACACTTTGCCGCCAGACCATTTCTTACTCAATCGACAGGCATTAATCCCGCCCCCAAAACCACTTCCAATAATCACCGCTTCATACATAAACACCTCTCTTCATTTGCCACAGAGTCACAGAGACGCAGAGTTTGTTAAGGATAGGCTAAGGACACTGTCATTCCCGAGTTTCCACCCGCTTCGCCACGACCGCCAAGCGATATCGGGAATCTCTACATTTTGAGACCCCCGATAGAAAATTTCGGGCGTGACAAAGTAAAATCGCTTCCTCAAAAACCTCCGTGTCTTTGTGCCTCCGTGGCATATCTTTTTTATTTATTAATTTTTGCTTTTAAATTTATAATGCGTAAATCTATTTCCTTGTCTACGATTTCCGAGAACTCTTGAAAAGATTTTTGTCTATCAGAAATCAATTTAGAAATCCGAGTTGCAAATTCATTTTGAGTTGCATTTGCGAGTAGACTTACTTTCGCTTCTCTTGTTTTGTAGGCTTCTTTATAAAGTTGGACAGGAGCGATATGCAAATTCTCGTCTACTAAAATAACTGCACCGCCATATGTTTCTTTTCTATCTACAGTATCTACAACCCAACCGCCGGTGTTTACTACTTGTACCGGTTTCGCATAATCAGTATTTGCCAGAGTTTCTGCAAATGGTTTATGTGTATGTCCAAATACGAATTGAATTTCTTTGGGGGGTTTTTCTTTTTTTTCTCTTGCAATTTGACGTTTCAGAATTTTATTTAGATACTCTAGAAGTTTACCTCGCATTTCATCGGATAGACTTCCACCTGAATCAGCCCTTTCGTGTTTTGCTATAGTGCCTAACGTTATTTTAAGAAAACTATATACGATTTTTTCAATTTTTGTACCAGGGATAAATCGAATTAGAAAACGAGAAAGTTTTTTGAATAAAGATTTTGCTTCCTCACTTTCGCTTTTTTTAATATTTTGGGTAATTTTAACTGCTATATTATGAAGTAACTCTGCGAATTTTTTTTCATCGGTCATCTTATCATAAATTAGCTCAACACCTTTTCCTACTTGACCCGATCTACCCATCGTAGACCAAAAAAAATCAATCCAAGCAAAGTTTTCCTTTTCAATATCCCAAATATCTTCCGGCACAGTTTGATTAGGAAATACATAACTTTTAAAACTGCTCATGAGAAGGTAAATATCTTCTAAAAAATGTCCATGGTGAAATACGATAGCCTTTTCGCCTGACGTATCAAGTAAACCAAAATTTGGGTAAGCTACTTGTACTCTGAAATGTTTTAAATGTTCATGGTTTTGAATGATTCCATTCATAAAATCACAACTAGTTGGATGAGTAAAATTTTCTACGAAGATATTTGTTGTATGCCACATTGGAGGAAGATTATTTTTTTCATCCATTCGTTCTATGTATTTGAGGTATTGCATCTCACGTGCAATTTCCCAAAGATGGTGGTCGTGGTTTCCAGGAATATAATAGATTTCGCCAAATAGCTCGTTGCCTTTCGGAGAAATCAGATCAATAAAACGATCAAACACCATTCCGGCTTCGTTTGTTTCGCAAAGCGCCAACTCTAGAATATCCCCAAGTAGAATTAAAGTAGGTTTTTTCGATTTGTCTTGGTTTTCAGAAATTAAATTCCTTAGATTTTCAACTAAAGAAGTAAGAACCGGACTTGGAAATAAAAAATCAGGTTTTAAACCGTCAGGCGTGAGTTTTGTGAGAAGACTATTTTGTGCACCGAAGTGCATATCAGACAAACAAACATACTTTATATCAGGCATCGTGACTCCTAAGCAAAGGGAATTCTATTTACGGTTATACTAATGGCAAGAGTTTTTTTGTTATACCATTTCTCAAAAAG
>DDBL01000195.1 GCA_002333425.1 Leptospiraceae bacterium UBA2033 | reverse complement strand
GTCAATGCCTGACAAAGTCGTTCCTTTTTTAATATCTTTTCTATATTCTTCATACAGAAAATAAATAACTCGATTGTTTTTGTACAAGCTTTTTTTAGGATATTTCTAATTTTGCAACAACTCTATTGGCTAACTGTTCATTTAACCAAACTGAATTTTTTTGTTTAATGGCATCTATTACTTCGGGTCTTTTTGCAAATTGAAGCATCTCGTCTTTTTTTGAGGAAAGGAATTCGTTAATGATAAATATATTACTTTGGTTGGTNNACAAGTTTTTTGGTGTGTAATTTTTCATTTGGAAGTGGTTTAGCGAATACTCCGTGTTCGCCTAAGTCGGCTAGGAGTTTTTCCGTGATATTATAATAGGCAAATCCACAAATCAAAGTCACTAGTATTACCGGTACGATCAAGTTATAATACTGAGTAATCGAAACTCCTGTCTGAAAATAAAGTCCGATTAGAATACAAATGAGTGCACCTATATAGGCAATCATTGCCGGGAAGGAATGAATATAAGCTAGATCAGAATAACGATGATATGCCGCACGATACGTTTCAGGTTTGACTTCTTTTCCTGATGACAATTCTTCAAAGTAAAGATCAAATGGTTTTAAAAATTTATTATTCTGAAAGACTATGAAAGTAAAACTCGTAGGTACAGTGAAACAACAAAATTTTAAGACCACCATCGCCAATTCTTCAGTAAATTCCCCAAGATAGAATATAAAAAATAAAATAATGGGAACCGTTATGAGATACGCAAACCCTTCCGTGTAGAGCCAATATTTAAACTTAAAGTCTTTGTATATTTTAGAATAATCTTTCATTTCATTTGCCTTTTTAGCAAGGTGTAATTTGCTTTTATTGAAGCGTTTTTATGTATTTACTTTCCTTCAAGTAAATTTTGTTTTCATTTCATTTAAGTAAATAGAAAGAAGTTAATCCNNAGAGGATTTAGAATATGTATAAAAATTTGTTTTTTATTTCAATTGGATTATGGATTATTGTTATATTAATTTTAGGAAAATTCTTTATTTTGGGAAGTACGCATCATTCTAAGGATGGTAGGAAATACGTTGAATTATCCGCAAGTGAGAAGTCTTTTATTCTTTTAGAAATGAGAGGGCTTTTGACTTCTCTAAATGGAGTTCTTGTCGGACTTGATGCAAACGACAAAAAGAAAATGATTGAGTCTGCAAGAAGTGCAGGGACAAGCGGACACAATAATGTAGAATCCGGTCATGAGGCAATCATGCTAAAACTTCCCATGGATTTTAAAAAAATGGGAATGGGTCTACACAAGGATTTTGATTCCCTCGCAGAAACAATCGAGGCGGATGGTTCCGAAAAAGACATTATAAAAAAACTAGCAATCATCTCCGGTCAATGTGTCCAGTGCCATGCCGGCTATCGTTTCTCAGCAGAGTAACTATAAGGGATTTTGTATGGAAAAGTATTCAGAAAAATTAGCAAAGATTTTAGATTTTATTCTATTCGGTGGCTCTGTAATCGTAATTGGAGCATGGGCTATTGGTTCGCCTTTGTTTTATAATCCAAACGGACCTGTAATGTCTATTTTTACAGCCATATCTCTTTTTTTTATAGTTGGACTTCGATTGGCTACTCGTTATTTTCCGCTCTGGCCTTTCACTGGAAACATAGCTTTGTTAATGATTGTGGGCGGGGGAAATCTTTCTTCTCTTTTGATGCTGTTATCCGCTCCTAGTGTTCATGTAAATACTGCCTCCGCTTTTGTGATGACATCTATTTTTACTTCGATTGGATTTATATTCTTTAGTGTTTATGAAATTCTTTTGTATCTCCGCAAAACTCCCAAGAATGTATTTATCCTAGATGACATATTGATTCACCTTGCGTTAGTTCCTGGCGAACTTAGCCTCATAGGACATTTATTTAATAACCCAACCTATCTAAGTATGGGAATCGATCCTAGAGTTGGAATCTCAATTCTAGAAATGTGTTTTATGGCTTGCCTTGCGGCTTCTACCGTGTTAGCCAATAGAAATTTATTTCTCTGGCAATTTTTAAAAGGTGGGACAGGAAATCAAATGATCTTCTCTGCCCTATTCGCCAACCAATACATTGCCCCCTTACTCTATCTATTTGTTGTCGGAAAAAACTGGGACACCCAGCCCTATGGAGCTGAACTTTTTATCATGCTCGGTGGAGTTTTCGCCACTCTCGGATTTCTCTTGATCCAAGCCTACAATCAAAATAAAGATAGTTTGGAATAGAGCAAGTTGAAACCTTGGAGAAAAAATGAAATTAACTTTCTCTCGTTACATTTCCTTCTTTGTCTAAAGCAAATTTCCATCCGAAATGATTTTGTAACTCCGACTGACAAAGTTGAGTTGCATTCATCCATTCAGAAATTGTTAGGATAAATTGAATTTCTTCTTCTGCGATTTTTGAATCTACCTTAGCCATTTGAATCATATTATCTATGATAACACGAGCAAATTCAGGATTATCATTTTGGATTTTTTCCGCATATTCTTTTAGAATAATAATTTTTCGTTCATCAGTTTGATTTAAAAAATCAATTTTTTTTAGTATTTCCAAAGTATTATAATGATGAGAAAATTGAAATTCCATTTTTTTTAAGTAATCAAGTTCCCTTCTATCTTTTTTCTTATCAGCTAACATTACGCCATAGGCACTTAGAATTAATAATACATTACCCTGAATATAATTTCCAATAGGTTTTTCCATTCCATCAATCATAAATGATATGGGGATAATTTTAAATAGCTCCTTAGTAAATAATTCTATTTTATACTTTGTAGAAATAGGCGCAATGATTTCACTGTATAAATCAGAATAGTAAAAATACTCTAACGCCTTAACTCGAAATGCCTCTATGGGATGAGTTCTAAAAATATCATTCAATTCAAAATAATTTCCCAGTTTTATTAAATGAGCTGCTTGTTTTAAATAATCCTTTGAATCATAGACTCCAAACTCGTCAATACTTCCAGCAGATACTTTCAAACTTGCGCTCACAGAGCTTTCAAAATCACCACAAGCATAAAGACCGGCTCTATCCGCATTCAGCTCTTGCATCTGTCGAATCAAACAAGAGACAGAAAGAAAAAATAGTCCTTTTGCTGATGATAAAAAGTCTTTTTCTTCGTAAGAAAGTTCTTTCTCAGAGCGATGAAGAGCAAATATATTATTGTGAATTTGTGGCTCACAATGTCCATAGATATAATGTCCTAGTTCATGCCCCACGATATAACGAAGTTCTTTCTCGTCTTTGATTAGGTTTAGTATATTATCACAAAAGGCTAATATTAAGTTGTCGCCAGAAGAAAGCACAAACGCATTTTCTGTTCCACCTTGTTTTACTTTGAAAATTCGTATTTTGGGTTTTATTTGAAATAGAGTAGTCACTTCCTCGACTATTTTAAAAAGTGCGCCATAATTCGATTTATTTAATTCAAATCCGGTTTTTAGTAAATGTCGAAGGTAATAGTGATATGCTCCTTCCGAGGAACTACTACTGGGTAAAAGAAAAGATGCTTCTTGAATTTCTGGATACGATTCTAATATAGACTTAAAAATATCTTCTTCATCAATTTTAATTTGCTTTAGAACAGTCGAAACACCTGGGATGGTTGTATTAAAAATACTTTTATTTTTTTCCATTTTCCGATTTAATTTTTTAAAATCTTCAGGAGTTAATGTAATGTATTCTACTTTACTAAGACTTTCTTTTTGTGCGTTATTCTTACTTTCTTTGTTTTGAGGATAATGAATCGTATCCGAACTTTCCAAGGTTGGTCTTAGAATGTCAGTGGGATTTGGAATTTTGAATTGGGGTTTGGTAAGTGGAGACTGCTTTACTATGTCTACAAATTGATCTATCTTAACTTTCCATTCCTCCATTTTTTTTTCTTGTGATTCGATGGTTTCATTTTTGACCTCATTCAATTTTTTCTTTGTAAATAGGAATAGTCGAATGGATAGAAAACTCGTAATAACAGCAACTAGTAAAATAAAAAAAGCATTTTTGGAAAAAACTTTTGATTGTGCAATCATGGAAATAAACATAAGAATCCAAAATCCGACAACTCCAACGGCAAGAAGTAGCGAAACAATGTAAAACGACCAGAGGTTAATTTTTTTGTGTAGAAGTATTAAGTTTGCTAACATGGAAACTCCTTTACATTTAAGTTATTTAAAAGTAAAGGAATTTCCCCATATTAACCAAGTAAAGTCAATTAAAATAAGGAAAATTCTAGTTCAATTCTACACCGTGTGTAGGGCAAAATTTCCATGTGTTGGCATATCTTTTTTTGTCTACTGGGCAGATTTTTTTAGTGATCTCAACGCCGTGAGTTGGACAAAACTTCCAAGTGCCGTTTAATTTTTCATCGTCAATGGGACAGAGTTTTGGTGGAATTAGAGAACTTAATGGTAGTTTCCATTTGTATTCAACTTTATCCATTAACACGGAAAATTTACCTTCTTCTTTTGCGTCTAATATTGATTTTCCCTTTTGATTCTTTGCTGAAAATAAGTAAAAGTTCATATTTTCACCCATCGCTCCAAGCATGTTAGAAAAAACAGGTTTCATTTGAGAAAGAAAATTATTTGTATCTGCATCAATATTCTCATTTGATAGAGGAGAATAATGATTACCCTCTGAGTCTACAATCTTCATGGTTGATTGAATTGACTCTTTGGACTTATAACTAATTCCGCCAAGAGAACCCATTTCACCATCAAGAGCAACAATCACAATATAAGGACGAAGTACTTTTAGAAATGCTTCTATTTGATCTGCATTTAGATTTTGACTTTGTTCAAAACTAGCACGCCAAAATTCTTCAGGAATCCACCAAATCATACTTATTTTATCTGCGTCTTTACTTTGCCTTTGTGTTTCTGAAATTAAAGCATTTGTATCTATTTTTCTATCTTGCGCATAAGAATTTTCGGTAACTCCCAAAATAAAAATCGCAACAAAAAGAACTGCAATTTGTTTCCCTGTCTTTACTACTATATTGAATTTATCTTTCATTTTGATTTCCTTGACCAACTAGTTTACTCGATTGTATTTAACGATTCCCGTTTTTTGAAAGCGTTTTTTTAAATTGAATCGATTTTTATAATCACTCATAAAAGCAAACCGAAATTGAAACTCGTTTTAAATCTTAGTTTTATAGATTTACAAAATACTTATCAAGAACATTTTTCAATTTAGATATAGCAACTGGTTTTGTTAAAAAAGCATTCATTCCTGCGGCGAAACATTTTTCTTCTTCTTCTTTGGAAGTGCCTGCTGTGATGGCAATGATTGGAATATTTTTGTTAGAATTTTTTTCTAATTTCCGAATGTTTCTTGTGGCTTCCCAACCATCCATTTCCGGCATCTGTATATCCATAATGATCAGGTCAAGTTTTGTTTCTAAAAAAATATTTAGTGCTTCTTTTCCATTTTTTGCTTCAAAAAGTTTTGACTCTGGGAAAAAATTTTCAAAAATATTTTGAAGTAATTTTAAATTCAAATCAACATCGTCTACAATGAGTATATTGAATTTTGATTTATTTTTGGGAAAACTATTTTCAGAATCTTTCAAAATTTCTTTCGGTTTAGATTCTTCNNAACTCGATTTTACTTCCAAATTTTTTTGCTATCAATTCAGAGATGATAAGACCAAGACCGGTTCCTCCAAATTTTCTAGTTGTGGAACTGTCTGCTTGGGAAAATGCTTTGAACAGTTTTTCTTTTTGTTCATTTTTAATTCCAATTCCGGTATCTCTTACGGTAAATGAAAGTTTGCCTCTTGTATTTTCAATATGTGTGTAAACAACTTTAAGTTCGACTTCGCCAACTTCGGTAAATTTAATTGCATTGCTGAGTAAGTTTAATAGGATTTGTTTTAGCCTAATCGGATCAGTAAGTCCGAACCTTGGCATGTTAGAGTCGATATTGAGTAAAAGTTGAATCGCCTTTTTATCAGCAGAAAATTTAACAATTTCAAAACAGGTGTTAAATACTTCAATCAGATCTGTTTTTATATTTTCGATATGCAACATCCCGGCTTCCATTTTGGAGAAGTCAAGAATATCATTGATAATAGTTAGTAAAGTCTGAGCCGAAAGATTGGCGTTGTCAACAAATTGTTTCTGGATTTTTGTAAGCTCTGTATTTTTTAAAAGTTCAGTAAACCCGATGACCGCATTTAAGGGAGTTCGAATTTCATGACTCATATTTGCCAGAAATTCAGTTTTTTCTTTGCTCCCCGCTTCCGCTTTTTCTTTTGCGATTATCAAATCAGATTGGGCTTTTTTACTGAGTGCTGTTGTTGCTAGATTAGAAGAAAGTGTGAGTAAAATATTTATTTCTTCACTGGAAATTTCTCGCTCTTGTCTGCAATCATCAAACCCAATAAATCCAAAAAATTTTCCTTCCAAAAAAATAGGAACTGCAACAAGGGAATAAATATTTTGCGGTATGAGAATTGAATGTAAAAAGGTTTCGCTAGAATTTGATCTGGATACGGAATAAATTTGGTTATTCAGAATTTTTTCTGACATCTCTTTGAAGGTTTCCAATTTTAAATTTTGTAATTCAGGATTGTCTATTTCTGCTTTTGCAAATTTTGAAACCCATTCTATCTTTTGGCTGATCAAAACCGAATCACTTTCTGGATTCTCGACTTTTTCAAAGAAATACACTCTATCTACACCGATGTTATTTCCTATTATTTCAAATCCTTTTTGTAAGGCTACTTTCCAATCACTTTCTTTTAATAGATAGGTATTTGTTAAGGCAACTGCTTCTAAAAAACGACTTTTGATTTGTGCTTTTTTTTCTGCTAACACTAAACTATTTTGAGTTGCTATCAATTCAATATTTTGCGCTGTAATTTTTTTTTCGTTTTCTTTTGAATTTTCTAAAAGTTCGAGTTGGGCTTTTTGTTTTTCTAATAAAGCTTCTTCTTTATCTTTTTGGCTTTTGTTAATTCTGTCTGCTAACGCTAACGAAAACATCATCAATTCGATGGAAGTTCCGAATACTACTGAATAGCCGGTAAAAAAATTGGTAGGTACAATTCCAAAATTTTGTAAAACGGCAACCGCAATACCCATTAAGTAAAAAGAAAAACCAAACACTACAAAACGTGCACTTTTATTTCCCTTTATATAATAAAAAATGCTATATTGAAAAATATACAGATAAACAAATAAAGTAGAAATTTGAAAAATATCAATGATGAGTGTATAAGTTCCAGTCACAACATTGATTACCATAAATACAAAACAAAGAAAAAGATAACCAAGTGTGATATAAAAAAATGGCTGACGTTTTCCAATTTGTAATAGTTTAATTAAAAAAATAATAATAAAAAAACTAGATACAAATAAAAAGAACATAAAGTATTCTGAGAAATAAGAAATCGGATTCCATTTATACCCAAAATTTCCAGAGATAAAATTATTTACAAACAAACCAAAAAACAAATACCCACAGTAGTAAAGATACACATCAACTCTAACAGAAAAATAAACAAATAAATTGTAAAAAAACATGATGATAATAAAACCGGAAAACATACCTAAAAAAAGTATATGTGGGTAACTACTTTCAAATAAACTTTTTGTAGTACCGAGTCTTAAAGGAATTAAAAATGTCGATTCGGATTGAATGGAAAAGTAATAAGTCTTTTTCTCTGGAGAATTTGAAAGTTCAAATAGAAAAAAATTATTATCTACTTCTCTATTTTCGATTGGACGCATCATCCCTGTCTGAGTGGCTAATTCTAGTTTACCCGCAGGATTTGGTTTGTAAAAGTCAATGTACCAGGCGGTAGGCTCACCAACTTCTAGAATTATTTCTTTTTCTGTCTGATTTAATACTGTGAACTTAACCCACATTTTACCATGAGAAGAATTAAAATTCGGAATTTCTTCTTCAGATTTTTTAAACATCTTTTGGTATTCTGACTTTTGAATGTCTTCGATAGTTAGTTTGTTTTGTGTATCTTCCAACAGATACATTTTTTTGCCAATATTTAGAACTTCTTTGTCAGAGTTTATTAGAATTACTTCTTCCTCACTCTGCGAATATAGAAAACTTGCATATATTAAAAAAATGAATACTATCAGTTTGTTCATAAAGTGTTTTTCTATTTTTAAATTTTTCTTAAAGATTGTGTTCTATTCGGCTGAAAACTTTTTAAAAAATACATTCCCTACAAATAAAACTTTCTCAAGGATGAAAAGTAATTTTTAAAATCGGTAACTAGTTATTTTTATTAATCAAAATAAATTCAAGGAGTCTAAATGAGAATTCATAACTAGAAAATAGGAGTTGACCTAGTAAAGGAAACTGTATTAGGATAGTAAAAACATAAATAAGGAAACAAATGAATAAATTTATATTAGTCTGTATTATTCTATCATTAGAATTCTGCCCTTCTCCCAAAAAAAATAGCATTACGAACAGTGCACCCCTTCTGCTTATTTCTAGTAGCCCCACGACTCTTGCTTCGAGTAATGATCCCAATCAATACACACCCAACCAATCCAATTGGAAAACGTTTGAGACAAAACCGATGTCGGCGGGAAACACAGGACACGATCCTGACAGCGTAACTTGGATTACAAAAGCTCAATGGGATGCTGCCAAATGGGATGGAACAACGATCTATGATCCAACTAAAATGACGAGTGCTCAATTTTTTGCGGCTCTTTGTCCTAGTGCTGACCGAGTTCGCGGAATATGAGAAGTATTTTACCAACACAATCCTTTCAAGGACAACAAAAATCCCACAAAAGCAGAAGTGGATGAGTGGCATAGAATTGCAATCAACCATGTTCGTGCGTTAGTTGGTTATACAAGTGCAGATAGACAAGTCCAAAAAGATCATTGTATGTTCAAACGTGCTCTTTGGGGTGACGAACGAAAATTCACAACCATGTGGGATGCAAAATACCCAGGGACAAATGGCTCCGCCGCCGGTCCTTGCCAAGGTTCAACCAATGCTCATTGCGGAGCAACTTTTATTCCAAGTGCAGAAGACCAATCTCCTTATTTCGGAGAAACAAAATTAGTCTGTACGGCAACTGCTGGATCGGAAGGAGTTTTTAGTGCATCTAAATCAAATATTCCTTGGTCACTCAAATGGTCTCGTTCTTTTTGTAATACGTTAGCCGCCGAAGGTTTCTGGGGTGGACACGTTGGTCCTTGGTTTCATCGTGAAAAATTTGGTTTTAGTTTTTGGGACAACAATGTAAATGATAATAATAGCATCGCAGTCTTACGCGCAAAATGGACTGGAACGTTAATGCCTAGTCTTTATACACAACCATAACAATTGTAATCGACCGCATTATTTTAGGCACGTTCATATCTACAACTCGAGTTGTATGATATTCTTCGTGCCATTTTCATTTGAGATATGATAGGAGCCTTGTAATTGTTCTACAAGCATATTGACTAAACTCATCCCTAGACCTTGTGACTCTATTCTTTGATCAATTCCAATTCCATTGTCATGGATAATTAGAGTTAGCCTGTTTTCCAATTTTTCAATGGAAATAAATACTTTTCCATCTTCAACATCTTTGAACGCATATTTGAAAACATTGGTTAAAAGTTCATTCAATATTATTCCAATAGAATTTGCTTTTTTAGAGTTGATACTAAAATCAGAGATTTGTTTTTCAATTACAACGTTAGTTCCAGAGCCAAACACTAAGAAAAAACTATCTACCAAATTTTCTATATAATTTCTAATAGATATTTCATTATAGTCATTTGATAACAATAACTCTTCGTAAAGTAATCGTACACTTTGTACACGAGAGATCGTATTTTGTAGTGCCTCTTTTGTTTCTGAATTGGTGGAGGAATTAGCCTGAAGAAACAAGAGACCTTCAATGTTGGCGATATTATTTTTTACGCGATGATGTATTTCTTTTAGCAAAATTTCTTTTTCAGAAAGAGATTTATTTAATCTTAAATTTTTATCATGCAGTAAATGAGTTTTATATATTAGTTCAATGTCTTTCTCTATCGCATCACGAAAATTGGAAATTAGATTTATAAATAATTCAGAATATTTATTTTCTTTATTATCCAGAACACATATAGTTCCAAATGGTTTTTTGTCAGGTAAACGAATGGGAAATCCAAGATAAGAAATCATATTTAATTTAACGTCTGGATTGTTTTTCCAGTTCTCATCAGAAAGTGCATTGGGAACAAGAAGCATCTCATTTGTGTTAATCACAGTTTCGCAGTACAAACCAGAATCTTCAAAATGTTCTTTATCACCAGGTTTGTAAGGATTAGAATTTGTT
This sequence comes from Leptospiraceae bacterium UBA2033, assembly GCA_002333425.1. Taxonomy (GTDB): domain Bacteria; phylum Spirochaetota; class Leptospiria; order Leptospirales; family Leptospiraceae; genus UBA2033. The sequence continues at coordinate 4,915 of DDBL01000195.1, read as the reverse complement.
TCACTTGATAGAAATACTTGAATATCCAAGCCAACTCTCTGCATAATAAGAGCTGAGGGCACATTTACGATTTCAGCCATAATGTTAATTATGTTTTGCCATTTGCTCTTTATTTCATCAGAGATAGTTAGATTAAATTTCTCATTTTCCATACGTTATCTGAACTTTAGTTCTTAGTCTCGCAGTATTGTTAGAATGTTAAATACATTTTCTGTATGGCTAATCAACTGTAAACTACAAAAGTCTCAACGGATGCGTTAGCGCCTATCGCTGTTTTCATCAGAATTTTACTTTAAAATTATTCTTTCTAATTTTCCTTTTTTCTTCACAATGTTTTTATAGTCCCATTGAATTTCTTTTGATTTTTTCAGCCAACGTTTTAAGTCTTTTGTTTTAATTTCAGAAAGATCATTATAAAAAATCGAAGCATCTTTAAACTTCTCTCCCTTAACGTTTAACAAATCTTCTTCAAAGTCTTTCCCACTCCAAAACATCAATCGAATGCCTTTCTTTTGTTTGCTATAACCAACTATTGGATTGCCGTCTAAAAACCAAACAGGATGAGCATGCCAAATTTTGCTCTCTGACTTTTTTAATACGCTATCAATTGTATTAGCAAGCAAGTCGCAAATTTCATTGTCTTGTGTAGTTTGTCTTTTGTTATAAGTTTGTATTTCTGAATTCATAAATAAATCCTTTTGATTTTAGATGTTTAGTAAAGCTTTTTTTACTTTTTAATATTTTACATAAATGTATTTGGGGCTAATTTTGTGTAAGCCACCAAATCCATAATTAAAGCGAATAATATTTAAAAATCAATCAAGTTAATCTTGAATGTAAAATGGTTGCCAATTAAATTGAGGAAAGTTGACTAGTATAGATGGAACATATAGAACTCGTATTTATAGCACTTGCCCTAGTTTTTGTTTTCTTTAAATGGAGACAAGAGAAGACTATGTCGAAGGGTTTCCTAGAGAATGCGGCTACACTTGGTTTTGCGGTTGAACCATTGAAATCAAATCCCCGTCAATTTAGTGCAACTGGAACGTACAAAGGATATGATTTTATTATTTTTGAGGATACTGCAAAATATGGCAGAAGTAATATGGCACTGATCACATTTAAACTAATTCCAAAAGAGCCTTTGAATTTTTCTTTTAAAATTTTAAAAATCCAAGAAATACCTAAATCGCACGCAACAGGGTTAATCGGATTTATCACAAAAAAAATTGTAAAGCATCATTTGGATTCCATTCATGAGAAGGAAAATGTTATAAAGACTGGATCTCCAAGGTTTGATGAAAACTTTATATTGACTGGCTATGACACTGAACTTGTAAAAAAATATTTTTCCGATGTAAACGTTAGGACTGGTGTTGGAGAATTTTTAACAGATTCTTCTTTTCGAGGAATTTCAAGTGAAAGTATTTTTATCAAAGAAAGCCCGGGGATAAAAAATCTTGAATGGAACCATACAATGGATTTAATTTGCGACTGCGCAGATCGAGTTTATAATACGTCTGGATTTTAATTTATAGAATTATCAGGAAAGGAAAATATGAAATATATACTGTATTTAATAGCTTATTTGTTTTTTATAAACATATTTGCAGAGGACAAAACTAAACTCGAAGAAGCGGAAATCAAAGACTCTGAAAAGATTGAATTCCAAAACAAAACCCACAAAAAGGCTGCGGCTGAAACAAAATTTTTACATGAATCGATTGGGAAAAAATTGGCGGGGCTAATTTCGAGTAAACCCGATGAAATGCATTCTGTAGATGGAGTGAAAGTTATTCGTGTTGCGTCTACCGAAAAAAATAAATTCGGAGCGGATGTTATCTTTTTGGATACAATTACCAGTTTCGGACATATAAATTCAATTCACAGAGTATTGTCTGGATATATTCAAACTGCATTTGATTATAATAGTGCAAGGTCCGATATTTTAGCGATTTACGTTTTGTATTACAATGGTATGCATAGAGGCAATTTTCCTTTTTTTGAATCAAAATATAGTAAAGCTTTACTAAAGAAATTAAATAGTCCCAATGTTGGTATTGCAATTAAATATAAAGATTGGCCCGGGAAAACGGAAATCATAGTACCGATTGAAAAAAATGTTCTCAAAGAGTTTCAAAAAGATGTTACTTTAGACGAACTAGAAAACGAAGTAAATAAAATAATTCAAGATAAAAAGAACGGAGACGAGGACAAAAAGAAATTTGCAGATTTAATGAAACAAAAAAATGCTGAAGAGCTAAATGAAATTAACCGCAAAATAGAAGAATTAGAAAATTTAGAAAAAGAGATTGAAGTTAAACAAAGAAAAATTCTTGAGAGACTAACAGAACTAAAAAAAGATCCTGAAAAAAACAAGGAAGAAATAACAAAACTAGAAAAAGAATATGAAGATTTAGAGAAACAAAAAAGAGATATTAAAAAACAAAAAGAAGATTTAATCCTAAGAGAAGAGCGGATAACAGGCGTTGCATCCACAAAAAGAACTCCCAAAGTAATTCCTCTACCACAAGAAGAAAAGAAAGTAGAAGTGAAATTGGATCCAAGACTTTTAGAGCCTGAATATTCTTATCATGTAGTAGATGGAAAAATAGTTTTCATAAAACCTGCCACAGACATCGACAGTCATTGTGTCAATGAAATTCATTTACTTGATCCTTTAAAAGAAGATTTTAGTTATACAAGTGAATACAATAAAATCTGTGGAAGAAATTTTAAAGTTCTCGGAGAAAATATTTTAGTTGTTGGATATTTAGAAAAAAAAGAACAAATCAAATTAGTTCTACTTAGAAAAAATGATTTAAAAGTTGTAGGCAATTCAGAAGTAAACGTCTATCACAAAACACCAATCGAAATTCGAGGCGATTTTTTATATGCAATCGAAAATTTAGATGGAAAGTTTTATCTAACTCGCTTTGATTTAAGTCTAAAAAGCCTTACTCGTTCTAAAGAAGAAGTAAATCCAGACTCTATCATTACTTTTTATGATAACAAAATATACGTTTCCAGCAAAAAAGAAAATGGACAAATAGAATTTAAAGTATTTAACAAATCGGATTTAAGTTTTATGAAGAAGACCCAGACGTAATTCAGAACTGCAATGGTTAATTTTTTTCTTTAAACCAATTGATAAATTCATTATCGAAAAGATTCATTTCTTCCAATTGCGGATTATGAGCACTTTTCTCAAAGAGTCTTATGGTTAGATCTTGAAAATTTTTACTACAATAGTTCCATGAATAAAATGGAGCTATTTGGTAATCATATTTACCTAACGCTAAAAATACTGGTTGTGTTAATTCAGAAAGACCTTTTGTAATATCAATATCACGAAATACTTCTCCAAATAAATAATCAAAGGCTTTCGTATTCGCTTTTACTCCCTCCCAAAGCAAACTTGAATCGAAGTTATAATCATGCCATGCTTTTGCTTCTTGACTTAAACAATAGTGAATGAAAAAATTTTCAGGATTTGATTTCATTCTTTCTTCAAAAAGGATTTGATCTTTCTCAAATTTTTCTTTTCGCTCGGGGCAAACAGAGTTATGCCAATACTCAAATGCTTCCTTCATATGAACACCATGCGATGGACCAGTAGAAATTATAACTAAATGAGAAATTGAATCTGGATATTTTTTGGCATATTCCAAAGCCATATATCCATGACCGGAGTGACCTAAAATTATGATCCTGCCGAGATTTAAAGACTGTCTCGTTAGTTCAATATCATCTAAAATTTTATATAATTCGTAATCAGACTTTTCATCTTCTCCTATTAAATTCCCAAAACCTCTATGGTCTAAGAAAACAAATTTAAACTTGGTTTTTAAATTTTCTGAAAAAGTTCTGGGATAATAAACTGAGCTTCCTATTACAAGAACTGGATTACCTTCTCCTTCGATTGAGTATCCTAACTCAAATTTACCAGAATAAATCTTTCCCTTTATTGTGTTGTTAAATTGTTTCATTTTATCCTCTATAAAAAATTAGTTGCAATATACATCTATATTGTTGTATATTGCAACTAATTATGAAAAAAAATCAAGAAATAAATTACAATAGTTTAGAAAGTTTACTTGGAATCAAAATGAGTTCAACTCTACTTACAATGAAACGGCTGTTGGTTAAAAATTTTGAACAACAAAAACACACAATCAGCTTTGAAGAATGGATTAATTTACTTCCCTTATTAAAAGAGGAAGGTTTAACACAGAAAGAGTTCGCGGTCATTTTAGGAAAAGACAAAACTACAGTATCAAGACTTATTTCTTCTTGGGAAAAAAAAGGACTTGTAAAAAGAAAATTAAACCCCAGCGACAAAAGGGCTGTGAGCCTAATTGCCACACAAAAAGCAATGCAACTTCATTCTTTAGCAAGTCCCACTGTGATAAAACAGGATAAAATATTCAAAAGGGGATTATCCAACAACGAACTAAATACTTTCATTAAATTATTAGATACAATTCAAATTGAGGTAAATAAAGAATTTAGTTTAAAATAAAGTGCAAATAATCTATTTTCACTCTCATTAGAAATGGAATTCGTAATCAAAAGACTGACCCTTCTGAAAATACTTTAGAACAAGTAGAACTCATTGTTTCTAATTTCTGTTTATAAAAGAGGCTATCCGTTATTACCCCAAGTTTTTCAAAATAGATTCCATTGTGTAAAATCCGGTATCCATCTTCTTCCATCAATTTATAAATTGATTCTTGAAAAGTCGGGTCTTTGCATAACTTTTTAATTTCTTCTGGATTATCGCCTTTAATCACAAATTTTTTGTCAAATTTTTCATCCCCAACCTGAATATCTTCCATCCGAAAAAGTTTTATGAATAATCCTTGAAAAACACCTTGCGGAGTTATTTCCATTTTAAAGGCTAATGGCTGTTTTG
>DDBL01000237.1:5389-6744 GCA_002333425.1 Leptospiraceae bacterium UBA2033 | reverse complement strand
CGTCAGATACGCTTAACGTTAGTTGCAATAAGCGCTAGCTTTTGAAAACTAATGAGAATAAGAATAAGAAATTTATGGAGGAAAATATAAATGGAAGGAATTTTCACGCTACCCTATTCTGAGTATGAAGTAATCGTACAATTACAGAAAAAATTTTCAAAAAAAGAGGGATTCGCTTTTTATATCCCGACAAGCAGACAACAGAAAGGTATTGATTTTATTATCCACAATGATAAGAAAAATATTATGAAGAGAATACAGGTAAAAAGCTCAAGATCATATGTAGATACACCCAAAACTCTCAAATCAGGAAAAATCAAATCGGTAAAGTATAAATATAATTTGTGGTTCAATAATTTTATTGATAAGTATGATAAGAATAATGCTGATTATTACATTTTATTTGGCCTGTTCCCTGTATACACTCAAGATGAAAATATTAAATCGAAAAATATATTTTGGAAATCTCTAATTCTCTGTTTTAACGAAAAGGAAATGCAAGAGTTACTTAAGCAGGTAAAAACGAAACGAGAAAAAAAGGAAGATAAATTCTTTGGGTTTGGTTTTAATACGGAAAAGGAAATATTTGCGACGAGAGGATTTCTTAACGAAGAAAATAAATCAAACTTTCTTCTTGATAATAAAGTAGATTCGATAAAATCAGAATTCTTGAGATAGTTCTAGCGGAAATTGAAATATAATTTAGAATCTAAATAGTTACAATAAAGGAGAGTATAATATGAAAAAAATATTTAAAATGCCAAAGCGTATCAAAATTACATCTAGAACGTCTAGCATTACAAATGCATTTGTGAACGGAATTATTCCTTGCTTGCCTCCAAGCGAAGCTGAAGTTATAGAGGCAATAAAAATATTAGGTATGACTGAGAATAAAGTTGTTTGCGCATACTGTGGCGATGCCTATAATCAATGGGATCATCTTGAACCAATTGTAGAAAATCAAAGACCGACAGGGTATATTTCAGAGATATATAACTTAATACCATGTTGTAGTATTTGTAATTCTTCAAAAAGTGGAAGCAATTGGCTAACATGGATTAGAGGTAATGCAGAACAAAATCCTAAAAGTAGAAAAATAAAAAATCTAGAAAATAGAATTACTAAAATTTTAGAATATGAAAAATGGTGTAAACTGAAACGGACTAAATTAAAATTTGATAAAATAGTTGGAGAGAAACTTTGGAATGAACACTGGAAGAACCATGATATGATTATCCAGAATATGAAAGAATTTCAAGTTCATTCTAATATACTAAAAGAAAAGATAGATAAGCATATAAGTTAATTTTTTCGTCATTGACCGCGCTTACTGCAACTAACTGCGAGTATCCACT
>DDBL01000237.1:2352-5376 GCA_002333425.1 Leptospiraceae bacterium UBA2033 | reverse complement strand
GTCGGATACTCTTAACGTTAGATGCCATTAGCTTTAGAATTTGTTTATAATTAATAAAAAGGAAAAAAAGAATATGACTTTAGATATATTAAAACATGACCCATTAACAGAATTCGTTGTATTTGCCTCTAGCTTAAAGGGCGATGAAAAAGGCGAAGCACAAATTTTTTGCGACCGCTTCTTTAGAGCCTTTGGTCATGGAGGAATTATTGAGGCTAACGGACAATTAGAGGCAAGAATTAAATTCAATGAAGGTAAAACTAAATTTGCTGACTGTATTTGGTCGCCCGCCAATCGTCCAGGCGTCTTAATAGAAATGAAAAAAAAATTAGAGGTAAACCTTGAAAAACATTTTCCTCAAGCAAGAGATTATTGGATAGAAATGAATCCTGAAAAGGTTTTGGGTAAGGGTGCTCAAAAACCTGAATACATTATTTTGTGCAACTTTGAAAAATTTATAATTTATAGATATTTAGTGAAGGTTGATGAAGTAAAGCTGTCTGATCTCGTTGACCGCTCAAGTGCATTTAACTTCATGCTTCCTCATAAGAAAGAGCCAATATTTAAAAATAACGTTGAAGCTATATCAAAGGAAGTTGCTTCAATGATCGGAGAATTGTTTAAGTATCTAATATTTGAAAAGAAAGAGAATAGAGAAATAGTACAACAATTTTTATTACAATCTGTCGTAGCACTCTTTTCTGAAGACTTTGGACTACTTCCAAAAGATTATTTCTCCGAGTTAATTCGTGACTGTCAGAATGGAGAAAGTAGCTATGATTTATTTGGTGGCCTTTTTAAGCAAATGGGCAACAATGTCCCAGCAAAAGGCGGTAGATTTAAGGAAATAGCTTATTTTAATGGAGGTCTTTTTAAGAAAATTGAATCTATTGAATTGGATTCTTATTGTCTAGATTTATTACAAAAAGCCTCTAGCTACAATTGGAAGAACGTTAACCCTTCAATATTCGGAGCATTATTTGAGAGCACAATGAACGAAGATGAGCGTCATGCTTTCGGAGCTCATTTTACTAGTGAGGCAGATATATTAAAAATAGTAAATCCTACAATTATACAACCTTGGAAGAAGAAAATTCAAGATGCAAAAACATTGACCGAACTGACCGGATTGTTAGATGAGATTAGTAAATTTAAAGTCTTAGATCCTTCCTGTGGTTGTGGGAATTTTCTTTTCGTTTCCTATATTTCATTAAAAGAACTTGAAATGCAAATCATTGAAAAAATTGCAGAAAATTTTACTACGAGATCAACAGAACATTTAAACCTTGGTATGTCAAAGATTTCTACTAAACAATTTTATGGTATAGATATTCAACCTATCGCTGTAGAAGTTGCAAAAATGACAATGATGTTGGCGAAAGAATTAGCTGCCGATCAATGGAATAGACATCTCAATCCAACTCTTAAATCTTTAGGATTAAGTTATGACCAAGGTTTACCACTTGATTCTCTTGATGAAAATATTTTTTGTAGAGACGCAATTCTTGAAGAGTGGCCTGAATTTGATGCAGTTGTAGGTAATCCTCCCTACCAATCAAAAAATAAAATGAAACAGGAAATGGATAATGAATATATCCATAGGATCAGAGAGAAATATCCTGATATTCCAGGTAGAGCGGATTTTTGTGTGTATTGGTTCCGAAAGGCACATGAGTTAATGAAGTCAGGACAACGAGCCGGATTAGTAGGGACTAATACTATTAGACAAAATTATTCTCGAGAAGGAGGTCTTGATTATATTGTAAATAATGAAGGAACAATTACTGATGCCGTTTCAACTCAAGTATGGTCTGGTGATGCTGTTGTATATGTGTCTATCGTTAATTGGATTAAAGGAAATGACGAGAAAGAAAAAACACTCATATTTCAGAAAGGCGACAAGGTAGATTCACCTTTTGAATACTATCACCCTCTTATCATAAATTCATCCTTAAGCAATAACTTTGATGTTTCATTAGCAAAACCATTGGAAGTAAATAAAAAATCTCAAGCCTGCTATCAAGGACAGACTCATGGGCATAAAAGTTTTTTGTTAACAAAACAAGAAGCAGAAAACCATCTAAAATCAAATGTCCTTAATAAAAATGTACTATTTCCATTTCTTATTGGTAAAGAAATGGTTTCGTTGAAAGATTCATTACCAAAACGTTATGTAATTGATTTTAGAGATTTAGACGTTTTTGAAGCATCTAAGTATAAAGAACTTTTTGCAATTATAAAAGAAAAAGTGTATCCTGAGAAGAAAAAAAAATCTGAAAAAGAAGAGGAAAACAATGCCATAATTTTATTGAAAAATCCTAAAGCTAAGGTTAATAATGATCATTCAGGTGCATTTAAAAGTTGGTGGAAATTATTTCGTTCACGATCTGAGTTGATTAATAAATTAGAAAAAATACCAAGATATTGTGTTTGTGCTAGAGTAACTAAAAGACCAATTTTTGAATTTGTAAACTCTTCTATTCACCCGAATGATGCTTTGCAAACATTTCCTTTATGTGATGATTACTCGTTCGGAATATTGACTTCATCCATACATTGGGAATGGTTCAAAGCTAGATGTTCTACTCTTAAAGGAGATTGGAGATATACATCAGATACAGTTTTTGATAGTTTCACATGGCCACAAAGTCCTGAATTAGAAGATGTAAAAAAAATTGCTAAACTCTCGCAAGAATTAAGAAAAAAAAGAAGAGAAGTTATGAAGAGTCAAAATTTAAGTTTACGAGAATTGTATAAACTTATTGAGGATACTCCTAATAATCCTGTTTCAGAAATTCAAAATAAATTAGATAACGCAGTTCGTGAAGTATACGGAATGAAGAAAAAAGATAACGTACTAGAATTCCTATTAACTTTGAATTTTAAACTTTATGAAAAAGAACAAAAAAAAGAAATAATAATAGGACCAGGACTTCCTGATTTTATAAAAAATGTAAATGATTTTGTGAGCGAAGATTGTATAAAATTTTAATTTATCGTTATAGAAAGCTAACGGCATCTAAC
>DDBL01000237.1:0-2331 GCA_002333425.1 Leptospiraceae bacterium UBA2033 | reverse complement strand
TTGGTCGGCTTGGAGACATTGAGAAAATGGAAAGAAAAATGCTTGGGGCATTTTCTTCCCATTTTCTCAACGTCGGATACTCTTAACGTTGACCGAAATTCCCATTCTTTAAAAATTAAAGTTAGAAAAAATGTAAACCAAATAGTTTTAAAAATACTAATAAATTGAAAAGAATCTAAAAATGTATTTGTATAATAAGCCACTGCCGAAGTTTAAAGATTGGTTAGAGAGTTTTGGTAACCTAAAATAATATTTGTGGGTAATGATTATGTTACGCTTATTGTGGCAATGCTATGATTAGTTAAGCAAATAAAAAATCGATTTATTAGATCATTTATGCAACTTTGCTTCACGTTTTTTGAAATCTTCGTATCTCTGAGAAAGGACATAGACATACTCGCATATCGCTTTTGAAAAACTCAATAAATCAATGGCATCTTCTTTCGAGAAATCTACATCAGTAGCATGTGCTTCAGCGTTTCGTCTATTCTTCAAAGATTCTCCCCATTCATATAATCTGCCATCAATGATGCCTCTATCCTTTAATTCTTTTAGGCCTTTTGATAGTTGCCAATCTTTTGTTTTTTGATCTTTGCATAATGCCTCCATTGCTCTTCCGCACATCACAGCACAAGCAGAGTAAGCTTGTGCCATATAACACTTCTGAGCTTCTTCAATGGATTTTCTAACAATACTGGGAATACTCGAATCAAGATATTGAAATTTTGGCCAGACTATTCTAGGTGGCTCATACCCAACGAATTCCATTCCAGAAGGTCCGAGTTTCGAATTGGATAATGCAAGTATAGGATTATAACAAATAGGGCATTCTAATAAATACAGAATATAAGGAACCTTAAAGAGGAAATTATCTTTAAAATCATCCTCAATAGGAAGGGAACTAAGTTCACCGGAATCTAATTCATAAGAATTATCAATGTAATCGTCAGTATTATCTAATCGAGAAGACATTTCTTGTTGGAAATACTCTTCTTGGTCGTATTTTTTTTCAAATAGGATATTAGTGCTTACCTTACTTTGACATTCAAAACACTCAATAATCATTATTTCAGACATGGGAACTCCTTTTTGGTCTCTATTCATAGTATAAAATGGATAAGGAGTAAGAAAAGATTTTTTTCAAATCTATAAAAAAAACACCACCGATACATTTTTATTTGATAAGTTTCATGTATTATGACAAATATTACCAATAAAACCACCCAAATGTTTTTAGAAGCAGTGCGAAAATCACTGAACCCAAACTTAGTGCCAAAGCATGGAATTGATTCACTAGGAAGACCCTATACTCGATTTGTGAACCCTCACAATTCTGATGAAAGCTATTCAGTAAAGGAATTCCTGACTTATACCGGCGAATTTTCCTTCAAATATAAACCTTTAATCCAGAAGCGATGTATCAAGTTATTAAATCAACAATTGGAAAATAAAGACTTCTTTAACATTTCATGTGCCTATTTTAAACATGATTTAAAAATTTCAACTGATGGTCGGAGTATTGCACTCCAATTAGAAGATAAGAAAACGAAAAATGTTATAGCAAGACGGGAAATAAAGAAAGACATAAACGGGCAAACTTATATCAATAATATGTTTCTCAATATCGAAAATGATAGCTATCTTGGAATAAAAAATACTGGACTAGGGACTCATTTAGTAAGAAAACAGATTGAAACATTGATAAACATTCCAGAAGTAGAATATATTGAAATGGATGCAGCTGGGTATGGAAAGGAGCATGTTAAAGGAAAAAATTCTGTTTTCAATGGCTACTATGTTTGGCCTTGTATGGGTTTCAATTATCGGTTTAACTCAGCTGAAATTGATTATCTAAAAGCAGGATTAAAAAGAGAGGGGCTAATGGAAAAAGTCTCTCTGATTTACAAAGAAAGAGGCTATTTAGAAGTATTTGATTTTGTAACTGATAAAACACTAAAACAGTTTTGGAAAGCATACGGATTTGAATTAGATGGAGCAAGATTTTCCTTAAATAAAGAAAAGGGCTCTTTTCGTGTGTTTCAAAATTATATAAAAGAAAAAGAACAAGATTCGAGTAAAATATTTAAAACAAAAGGAGCAATAAATTCTATGAAAAGAAAAAAAACTGCAGATGAAAAATATGAAGAAATGATGAACTTACCTCATGAAAAAACTAAACAGGAATTAAAAGAAAGAGAAGCATTCCGAGAAATTCTTAGGAAGAAAGGGCAAAGCACAGAAATAATAAATGAAATTGTAATTACCCCCGCTGATGGAATCTTTTGGGAATTAATCGGAAAAGATATTGATCCTGATCGACGCGATGCTTGG